>NZ_JBEXCY010000001.1:0-263752 GCF_040605515.1 Dactylosporangium sp. NPDC005572
CGAGCCGGCCGGCCAGCCTCGACCCGGGCCGGCCGCCCAATGCCAGGGCAACCGCCTGCACGAGCTGGGCCGCGAGCTGGGTGTGCCGGCCGTACCGGCTGGTCACCTGGGGCACCTGCTCCACGAACGTCTTCCGCGCACAGGTGACTTGCTGGCAGAAGTACCGGCGGACCGTGAGATCCAGCCGGACCTCACGCCCACCGATCGCTGTGTCTGTCAGGCGCCGGATGTAACGGCTGTGCGCCCGGTCGGAGCTCGATCCGCAGGTCGGACAGATCGCCTGCCGCGATGTGGTCGCGGCCTCGAGCCGGACAGCAACGCCGGCCAGCCGCACCCGCTGCAACCGCACCGACGCCAGATGCGGCAGCACCGCTGCCGCGAACTCCACAAGGGACACCCGAACTGATCAACACTAGTCGATCACACACTTTGTGCCAGAGCCAGTTCTAATCCGCCGTTGACAGTGCCAGCAGAATTCGCCGCCCGGCTGCTCCACCAAGCCCAACAGATCGCCGCAGACGTGGCCGCCATCCGGCAATCCCTGGAGCCAGCCACACGACCCGTCCCCAAGACAGGCGGCCGGCCCGACTCCCTTATCGATGTCACGCGAGACGTGCAGCCAAATGTTCACGACCTGTCCGGTCCTGAACTTGACTGACTCAGCGACGCCGCTTCGCCGCAGCGGAACACCGCGTCGACGAACTCCGCCAGCGCCTTCCCGCCGCCGAAGCCACGGCCGAAGGGCTCCGCAACACGGCACCCGCATGGGTCCCGTCTGGCGCCGGCGAGCGCCATCGAACAACAGCAGGCTGTCGGCGCAGCAAACCAGGGACGTGCTGAACTCCGCGTCGAACAGCTCGAAACCCGTCTGGACGAGGCACAGGAACACGCCGCGGAACGCGGTGAGGTGGTCGACCGGCTCGAAGGCCGGCACGCGACCTGGATAGCTGCATACGTGCTAAGCGCGCCCACGCGGTACCTCGACCTGGCCGCAGCGGCCGAGCAAGCTCGCCGCGCTCAAGCGGCGGACCGGAAGGCAGAGAACCTCCGCAACGCGCTGAAAGCCGCTACTGCCAAGGTCAGGGCTTTCGACGACACCTGCCCAAGCCCGCACACCATGCCCGTTGAAACAGACTTGCCCGAGCACGCAGACGCAGGCTCGGCGCGTACCGCCGTCACTCTCGGAACCGACGCATCGGCCGACGACGGCTTGCAGTTCTAGGTCGGCGGGCCTATCGCAGCGGGTCGTGAATCGCCTCGTCGGCCTTGTTCTCCACGTCTCCGATCCTAAGTTCGACGAATCGGTCGATAAGGTCCAAACAGCGCTTGCGGATTGCACTGTTCGGGAGCGCATTGGTGTATAGCGCCAGCACGATCGCCACGATCTGGTAGGCGGCGCCCGCCTCGTGGGTTGCGGTGTCCGTCGCGCGTTCAGCGAATGCCGCTGCCCATGCCTCGCAGATGTCCAGTGCGGCTGGCGGCAGTTCGTCCACATGTTTCGTAAGGAACAGGACCAGCGCTCCTGGATGCGCACGGAACGCCGCGCTCTGGGTGAGTTCCTTCAGCAACTCGTTGAGGCCAGCGACCGTGATGTCAAGATGTCGGCCCACGTCCATGACAACCTGCCGGACCCGGTCCGTCTCGTCATCCGCGAGTTGCACGAGGAGGCGCTGGCTCGGCATCAGCACGTGCCCAGGCTCGCGGTACCGTGCGGACGGCAGGTCGTTGACCCGGTGCGCGAGAGCTTCAGCTACCCCGGCGCGACCATCGTCATCGGCGAGCGCCGCAGCGAGCGCCGTCTGATGCCCGCTGGGCGTGTGCAGAACGATGTCGTCCACCTCGAAGAGGACGGCAAGTTGCCCGGCGCGCTGCCTGCCCCCGGGGTCTGCGGATCTTCCCATCCTCGCCAGCAGCGTGCCGGCAGTAGCCGGTGCAGTAAGCGCCAGCTGCCAGGTCAGACGATCCAGGAAGCTGGCCGTTAACTCGCGATCCGTCGCATGATCGATCCAACGTGTCGCAAACGCTGCTGCCTCGTCCGGCAGCGAGGGATGCAGGACCGCCAACACCATCGGCATCCAGACACGAACCGGCGCGTGGACGCTCTCAACCGCCTGATCAAGTAGCGGCCCGAGCTGATCGAGGCGCACTTGGACGGCTGGCGGGTGGTTGAGCAGCGCTCCCGCTGCGTAGACGGCAAACCCGCTTGGGTGGTTTAGGCCAGCCGTTTCGAGGTCCGTTGGCGCCCACGGCTCAGGGTGTGGATTCCTGTCGTAGATCGCTACGACTGCGGCCACGATGTCAGCGGGCAGTTCGTGTGTAGCGATGCCCACGATGAGGTTGAGAATGGCTCCGTCAGTTTCTTGGCTCGGTGGCTGCTGCAAGCAGGTCCGGATCAGCGCTACGGCGGCGGCGACACCGTCGATGCTCAGGCTCGTCCCATGCTCGGCAAGGTTGCGCAGGACGGGGGCGATGATCGCTGAGGGTGTTGTGTCTGGCCAGGTCGCGGCGAGGCGGGCGAAACGCGACGGTTCCATCTTGATGGCCTCGGCCAAGCCAGTATTCAGTGCCCACAGCCGAGGCTCGAATGGGTCCGGCTCTGCCGCCGCGAGGCGTTCGGACTCGGCTATCACCATCGCAGTCCACTGCTCGTCAGCGAGGCCCTCCGAAACGGCGATGTCGGTACTCCGGCTCCGGAGGCCGTGGAACGTCTCTACCTTGGGGGATGCCGGCCCGTGGGTGCGTTGCAGGTGCTCGAGACGGTCCCGCAGGTCGGTCGGTATGACGTCCGGCGCCGCGTCGGCCACGAGGGCGAGGACTTGCAACTCTTCACGTTCCAGGTGCAGTCGGAGCGATGGATCAGCTTCAGTGATGCCGCCGTAGGCGTCACGAAGTCGGGCACTCACCCGGCTGCGCTGCGCGGGGCTGCCTGCGCTCATGATGCGGGCCGCTACCGCGCCCCATGCCCAGCCGGGGGTAGCTTCACGAGGCAGCCCACGCACACGTGGTTGGCAGAACCAGTCGCATGCGTTGGCGAGCAATGGTTCGCCCGCCGTGGCGTACACGCGGCTCAGGAGCATGTGCACGGGCAGGAGATCGGTGTCGCCGAGAGCGGCAGTGAGGTCGACGAGCCGCTCCGGCTCCGCTTGGCCAGCGAGCTCAGCTGCTCGGTTCAGAGCCTCGGTGACCTCGTGCTCAAGCGTGTTTTGTGTAGGGACGGGGCTGACTCCGATGTCACGCAGTCCGTCCGAGAGCCCGCTGGCAGTCGGCAACCACGAGAGGGTCCAGGACGCCCGCTGCCAGTCGTCGACGAACACTGGCAGTACGAACTCAAGGAACTGTCGCGGTGTCCGCTCGGCAGCCAGGGCAAACCCTGGAAGTCCTGTGGCGGGCCCGTCGAGCACCGAGCCAACCCCGAACAGCGCGCTGGCCCCGCGCTGTCGGTCTAGTGTGACGGCGACATCGAGCCAGCCCCGAATCGCACGTGGTGACTCTAACGGCGTGCGCTGACTGATTGTGAGCAGGGCAAACTGGCTCTCACGGACGAACCAAGCACAAGTGCGGTGCCGGTACGTGACGACGTCCATCGCGGCACGGTGCGCCGCATCTGCCGACGCTTCTCGCAGCCGTTCGTCGTCCAACGCCAAAGCCGTAAACGCCCGGGTCAGCGCCAGGTAGAGATCACCCAGCGCCGAGCCTGTGGCCTTGTTGCCAGCACGATGGATGAGGTGCAGAAACGTGGCCGAGTACTGGATGGCGAGGCCGAGGTCGCTGCAGACTGTCGTTGCAGCGAGCGCTGCCGCCTCCGGTTCGTGCGCTGCGGCACGTGTCAACAGCGTGGCGCAGGTCTGGGCACCCAACCGCGCGATCGCGGTCGTCTTGTCGTCCGAAGGTTGTGTGGCGCCTGCGATCACCGCAGCAGCGGCGTTGAGCAATCCCGCGGTGCCTGCCAGATATGCGGCAACCGACGGCACCGTCAGGCCGTCCTGCGCGCGAAGCTGCAGGGGATCTTGCGGGTCGATGGCGATGTTCAGCAGGATCTGCGCCTCGTCATCGTGCAGGTCGTCAGCCTCGCCGAGCTGCGAGAACACCGCCGCCCGGATGTGAGACCGGGCAACGCCGCGGTTGGCAGTCCCGGCAAGGTCACTGAGATATGTCGTCGAGATGCCCTCATCCCGATCGAGCGCCAGCACGGCGCGCACCTGCCCACGCCGCAGCAGTTCCTGCGGACCCGCCGCAAGCAAGTCGGTTACTGAGGTTCCGCGGGAGCGGAGCGCCGCCGCCGCATAGTAGTCGAACAGCGCCTCGTGGAAGAAGCGGAGCCGCGGCCCCTCGTGCACCAGGACGCCCTCGTGCACGAGGGCGTCGACGGTGTCTGCATCGGCGGCCATGAAGGACCGCGGAACCGACAAGGTTCCACGGCGGCTCATTTCATCGGCCAATCTAAACATCGTGTGCGTGAAGACGTTCGGGCCGAGAGTTCGTCGGACTCTGGCAGCAACGTGCAGGTCGTACGCCCGAAGCAGGTCCAGGCGGGTCCGGACCGATGCGAGCGCTCGAAGCCTCGCCTCCTTAGGCGTTGCGCAGATTTGTACGAACAGCGACAGGTTGAACGGGTTGGCCATGAGGCGACGCAGCGGAGCAGGAACCGACGACGACATGCCGACCGCCGAAATGACCTGATCGACTTCATCTGCCCCGAGGTCGCCGAGAGCAAAGAGGGAGTCGCTCGGTTGTGCTGGATCTTCGATGCCGAGGATGCTCCGGAGCTGGCCGTCGAATCGCAGGTCCTCGGTGCGGCACGTGACCAATACCTTCATCGCCGGCGTGGCTCGAGCACCCCGAAGAGTGTCCCGCAGCGCCTCCACCACCGCGTGGCCTCGCCCCGAGAGCAGCGACGCGGCCTCCGCCTGGTCGATAATCAGGACCGCTGCCTTGCTACCGCTCGCGCGGGCAAGAACCTCAGCAGGTGAGCCGCCGAAGCGCATCGCTGGCTGTGAACCGAGTTCGACGGCCGTCGCCGCCGGCTGCGCGAGGTCAAGACGCAGCACGCCGACCGTCACCCCCGTGCTGCCGAGGGCTTGGCAGATACCGGCGGCTATGAACGACTTCCCTGCACCTGGACGCCCCGTGATCACCAGCACCGACTGGTCTTCAAGGTCGCGGAGACGCTGGATGATCTGTCCGAGCTCGGGCCGCGATAGAGATCGCATGGCCTCAGGGGCGGCCTCCAGCACGTTCTCGACGTAGGTCTGTGTCGCCTCGCGGACGCGTTCCGACATCGCGGCGTTGAAGCCCTTGGCCGGCTCGCGTCCCTTCTCTCGTAGGAACGCCCAGATGTCATTGGCGGTCATCGGTTGACCGAAGCGATCCTCGATGTAGCCGCGGAGGACACCGAAGACGGCGTCGGCATCGCCTGTGATCGCGTCCGCTAGTTGGGCGCGGAGAGTGTATCCGAGCGTCTTGTCGGAGATTTGTTCGATTGCGATGTTCACGAGGCGGCGATGAACCTCGGCCGTGTCCCGCCATTCCGCCTCGAGTTGGCTCAGCGCCGACAACTCCTCGTCACCGTTGAGGTCCTTGACCCAGGCTGCTGTGTCGGAGAACCGCTCGGCCTTCTCAATCATGGTTTCGAGGACGGATGACTTGGACGACACGAAGACCACGCGCTTGCCGGCATCGGCCATGTCGGCGGCGGCTTGGATGAAGCCTTCACCTTTGAGTGCTTTCACCGTCCACGACGTCGAGTGCGTGCGCTTGCACTGATGGCCTTCGTCCGGCGCTCCGTTGGTACCGCCGGTCAGCCGGAACTCGACCTTCGCCTGCGCCGACTCCGGATCTTCCACGATGAGCGCCGCAAACTCGCCCCGCAACACCGGCAACACGCCCCGCAGAACGGTCCACCGTGCCTCGTAGCGGTCGCCAAGCTTGCCTGCGATGCCGCCACCCGCCGAGGTTGCCCGATGGGCATTGGGCTGTACCGGCTCCGAGTCGGGCGCTTGTTCGTTCATGCAGCCCTCTCTGCTGTCAACAGACCGAGCCACTATAGGCGCCGGGCGTCAGCCACCAGCTGCGAGCCCGCTGGGGCCCTGCGACGAACCACGCAGAGATCATTGAGCGACGATGTCGAGCACCTTCGACAGGCACCTACCCATGATCGTTGTCGCATCGTCTGCAACTGCGTCCAACGCCGTACAGGATGAGCCGTCGAGGCGGACGAACGTGCGCCCGTGGAGGTCTTCGCCATGCATCGCCGCGTTTCTGATCCGATAAGTCGCCACCATGAAGTCGCGCACGTGCCCCGGCATCCATCCAGGCGGTGCGGCGGCTGACAACAGCGCCTCGGCCTCCGCCGCGATGCGTGCTCCTTTACCCTGAACCTGGATCTGGTTCCGAACCAGCAGGACGATCTCCGCGCAGGTCATGAGGTCCGTGATCCGTTCAACCGCCAGATGCTGTGAGCCGGCCTGGACAAAACGTCGCAGCGCCATCTGCAGGCTCCGGTCGCTGACGACAGCTGGGCGGCCAAGCTGCTCGTACCGCAGCCGAACCTCGGTCACGGCGGCAGCGGTCAACAGCGTAGGACGCGCGTAGTCGGCGGCCGGTACATCTGACAGCACTGCGCCGAGCCCGGGAAGAAGCGGGAAGTCGTCATCGTGTTGGAGATGCAGCAGTCGGGTCGCCACAACCGAACCTCCGCAGACCAGCCGCAACGCCGAGGCCAGACGGCCAGCGTTCGCCGTCGGCAGCTCCACATCCGCCGCCCGCGGAGCCTCGGGCGACTCGCTCACGATCGGATAGGCCGATGCGAAGGTTAGGCCCCATTGATGCGCCCGGCCCACCTCCACGCTGTTCGTCCCTCCAGCAAAAATTGCTGGCACGGCGTGATAGCCGATTGCCGCGCTGAGTTGTCTGTCTGTCAGCGGTTGCAGGACGTAGCCGTCACCGAGGTCCACGGACTCCACGTCCGAGGTGACGAGCAGCGCGTTGAACGGGACAAACTGAACGAGGTGCGCCTTCTCATCCAACAGACCGTGTTCGAGCCGTACGAAGTGCTGATCGAAGATCCTCTCGTCGAACGCGTATCCACGCTGGGCGGTGACGATCGGAACAAGCATGTGCTCGTAGATCAACGGAACTAGCGGTCGGCCATGGCGTGCAAATTCAACGCCAACGCATCGGTCAACCCGCTCCCGCAGGACAGGATGATCCGCGATGGCGGAACGGACCGAAACCATCGCCGGGAACGATTCGATCCACCGGATCTGCGTAGCAAACGCGGGCGGTTGCCACGCACCTTGACGCAGCGCAAGAAACCGCTCTTGACCGACCCGCGTCCACCGCTCGAAGTCAGGCTGGTTCCCGAAGGCGGGGATGCCGTCGACCTGGGCCAGATTCTCAAGCATCTGTCGAACCAGGGTCGCCAGCGACACCCGCAGGTCGCTGGTTCCTTCGAACGCCATCACGTATCCCTCCAACCAACCACCGGCATCAGCCTGACATTACGATGGCCGATTCTGGCCTGAGCTGCACGGCATTTCTCTGGACCGTCTCCACGCGGCTGTGGGAGCGAGCCGGGTTCGCGATCAAAGAGCGGCGGGTACACCTAGTGACTGGCCAGGCACGGTACGCAAACGACATGGCGCGCGACTCTTATCGGTCTGCCGTCCAGGCGAGGCGCCTGCATGCCGGCAGGCGCGCGTCATACACGAGAAGGTCGCGTCCGGCGATCGTGGCGCGGACGCCGGGCGTGCTGTCGGCAGCTCCGATGCGGCGCACGATGAGTTCGCCGGGTTCGACCCAGTCGAAGGCCCGGTCCGGCGCGGTCGCTGGGTGCGGCAGCCGGGCAGAACAGGTCACGGCGCTGCCGCACCCGGTAGTCACACTCCTTCCCTTGAGCAGCGCGAGCAGCTGATCGACGTCGTCGAAGGACAATTCGCGGCCGAAGGTGGTGGCTGGCGAAGCCGTCTGTTACACGTCACGGAGCAGCGCTTCGAGCTCACGCAGCCCGAACCGGATGATCGCATCGTGGACGAGTTCCGCAGGACGGCCGGGCACTCTGCTGGTTCGCCCGAGCACCGTGGGCGCGTGGAGCCACGCCTCGGAGGTGATCGAAACTTCCGCGGTGGCGGCCGGCTCGCCGTCGACAGTTGCCGTGAATCGAACCCTGCTCGCCGAGCCGGTGGAAGGGAACCGACGCCGTGGTGTTCGATCGTGAACTCAGGCATGGAGTGTCCTCCTGCGCCCGGATGGAGAGCCGGTACTCCGCCGCAGCGAGGTACGCGCAGCCCCAGAACATATCGTCCATGTCTGCCAGACGCCACGCCGATCTGGGCGAGGGCGCCGACGTCGGGACAGGCGCGGAAACGAACTGTCCTGGGCCGGTGATCAGCTGCGTTCACCGGCCGAAGGCCATCCGTGAGTGTGGGCTAGCGTGCGCGGTTAATCCGCTGGTCATCCGGCGGGCGCGTGCGAAGATGCATCGGTGACGTTCACGCTTGCCCGAGCTGTCGGTCAGGCGGCCGAGTTTGCGCCTGTCTATTCGGCCGCCGACCTTGAGATCCGGTTCGTCCGCTGCGGACTGCGGCAGTTCATGCCGCCGCCGCGTTCCGGCGCCCAGCGCTACGCGAAGACCGAGTTGATTGCGGCCACGATACGCGGCGCGGTGACGGCCGCCGAGAAAGGTGACGCAGAGGTCGCGAAGGGCCTGCAGGAGTTCATCGGGTTAGTCGCCGAGCGGTGCGCCGATGATGAGCGGGCGCGCTTGCAGGAGGCAGCGCGGTCAGGCGGCTTTGACCTCCGTGTGACCGACGGGGAGGCGCGTTTGCTTCCACTGGACGAACCGCGTGCGCCGCTCAGCGAATTGATTGCGGCGCTGGAGGAGGACCTCGAACTGCTCGGCATGACTACGGCGAGGAAGCACTACCGCCAGGCGGTGGACAACCTGGTAGACGGACATTCGGAGGCGGCGAACTCGCAGTTGCGCGCGACGTTTGAGGGCGTCGTCACTCATCTGGCCAACCAGCGGGGATACGTCCGGAGCGGCCATGGCGGGGGGTGGCAGGCCATCCGTTTCCTCATTGATGGTGGGCATTTGCCGCTGGACGATGGCGGCGAGTACGTTCGTGGGCTGTGGCGGATCGTGCACACCAACGGTCCGCACCCGGGTACGTCCCCCGCTGGCGAAGCGCATTTCCGGACGCAAGCCATAACGGCCGCGATCCGCTACCTCCTCGACCGATTCGGCCTACAGCCTTAGCAAGATCTTGTTCCTGCGTCGTCCGGTCAAGCCCTTCGCTGGCCGTGAGGTCGCACGCGTGTTCCGCTCCGCTCCTGGCCAGCGCGCCGTCACGGTGCGAATCACTCGGGACACGACAGCCGGGTGCCGGATGCGGCGCCGGTGTGGCACGATGACTGCGTCCGGGATCCACGACTCGGACATCAGCGTTCCTCATGGAGCCCGCACTCCATCGAAAATCAAATCCTGAGACCGGTTACGCCGCTCCTTGAATGGGGTTGAGGGTGACCGGTGTAGCCGAGCTGGTTGAGGGCCCGGATGGCTCGGTGCCGGGCGCGATCAGGGTCGCGTCGCAGATGGTGGTCGCCGCCGAGGTCGTGGTACTCGGTGGTCGCGGACAGTACGTGCCACACGGCGGTGATGGTCGTGTGTTCGGCCGCGACGAGGGCCTTGAGTCTGCCGACACGGCCGGCCAGGCGGCGGTAAGTGGCGCCAATGAAGGTGGTGTCCTTGGTCCTGACCGCGGCCATCGCCGCAGTGCTCAGGGCGCCGGTGAGCCATCGGTTGCCGTGACGGGTGCGGCCGGGTTTGTGCCAGCGATCAGCTCATCGACGAACTCGTCGCCCGATTCGAAGAGCATCCCGACGCCAAGACGTTCCTGTCGTTTCCCGGGTGCGGGCCGCTGACCGGCACCCGGATGCTCGCCCAGATCGGCGACGACCCGAGCCGGTTCCGGACCGCGGCCTGGCTGTGCGCCTACGCCGGGCTGGCTCCGCTGACCTGGGAGAGCGGAGCCAGCCGGATTGTCGCCCATCGGCGCATCTGCAACCGCACGCTGAAGGAGGCGTGCCGTCGGTGGGCGTTCAGCGCGCTCACCAAATCACCCGGCGCGTACCAGCTCTACCAGCACCGCCGCGACGCCGGCGACACCTATGTCGGCGCGCTGCGCCGCGTCACCCAACGGCTGCTGTCCGGCCTGCACCATTGCCTCGCCCACGGCGAACTCTACGACGAACACCGCGCCTTCCCGCCACGTAACCCGGACCGGTGAGGCGGGCAGGCGGCAGCCGGGATACCTCTGAGTCATCCCCGACGCCCGCACCTGCGGAGCTCTGACGCGGGAACGAGCCCCGGCTGCCCCTGTCCGCCCCAACGGCTGACCATCAGCGCTGTCGGCCGCGCCCGTCCGAGCAACACGCCGACGACGGGACGCACCGTAAGGCGACATCTCCGAACGGGTTGAGGGCGAGCGACCCTTGTGGCGCTGCCGGTGCCCCTCGCCACCCCGGGTTCCGCCCAACCGTCCATGGCGACCCACGGTTGTCAGGTGAGGTCCGGATCCGGACCTGGTTCTGCATCGGGCTCTGGCGGAGGCATCGCTTCCGGCGGCATCTCGCTGGGCTGAGAGTGGGGCATACCTGTGCGACCTAGTCCGGGTGCCCAGTCTGCTGACGGCTTTAGGTCCAGGTCCGACCATCGCGGCCGGTCGGCGGGCTGGCCCCGTTCAGGTCGGCGGGTCGCATCGCTGATTGAAGTGCCAAGCCCGCGGATTTGCCTGAGGAGGCGCTCGCCCAGCTCAACGTCGAGGTCGTGCAGCATCGTGCGCTGCGCGATGCGCAGAGCCCGCGCATAATCCATCCAGCTGTCTGAGCTGGCTTCGGTCACCTCGGCGAGGACTTCGAGGTAGCGGGTGGCGTCGTGTGGGCTCATGTCGCCAATGAGAGCCTCTCGGGTACGTGGCTGGCTGGCCAGCAGCGCGTTGGCGTCGTCGGGCAGGGTGGCCGTGAGGCGGCCGGTGAGCTGATCGACGACCAGCCAGTGCTGCGCGAGCTCCTGATCGGTGCCGAGGTGGTAGCCGCGCAGAAGTTGGCGAACGAGGGCGTGGCCGCGGAACAGGCGCCAGCCGTACGCGTCGGCGTCTTCGGTGATGACGCCGTCGTTGACCACGCCAGCGGAGCGATTCTGGTAGAGCGCGACGAACTGCGAGTCGCCGAGGTAGTTCATCGCGCTCAGCATTGTCGTGGGTGCCCGCAACGGGATTTCGACTGGATGGCCAGGCTGCGGGTGCGCGGGCCACACGGGCGCTGTCACCGTAACCGCCAGACGCCCGGTGCTGGAAACCTCTGACCGGTTGGACGTCGTCGGTCCGGTGCGGTGGTCACGGTAGGTCGACCTCGTACGCTGCAACGTCGGCGTCTGCGGCGGCGGTTTCCGGCTCGGCGGCTGGCAGTGTCAGTGCCGAGGTGGCCTGATCCCGGGCGGGTGTCTCGGCGTCGTGCGTGACCGGCGGGGTGGGTGTGGCGCTGATTTGGTCGCTGACCTGCGTGGCTAGCGCGGTGATGTCGTCGACGAGTGTGGCCGCGTGGACCTGGTCGAGTCCGCGAGTGATGGCGTCCAGCAGGTAGCCGGTACGGCTGGCCTGGGCGGCCCAGTCGGGGCCGGTGGGTGCCCGGGCAGCTCTGAGCTCCGGGTGCACGATGCCGCTGTGTGCACGGCTGGGGGCGAGGTTGCCGGTCAGCCGGTCGCGGGTGTGTGGCTGCGCGTCGAGGATCTTGGTGATGTCGGCGGGGTGGCCGATGCTGAGCTGGTTGGTGTCCCGGTCGATGAGGAGCCACACGTCCGCGTGCTGGCCGTTACCGCCGAGGTTGTAGCCGTGTAGGGGTGCGGTGGCGGGGTGGGTGGTGAATCGGTGCCAGGCGAGGAGGTCGCCGTCGTCGCGGCTGGCGCCGTCGTCGAGGTGGACTGCACCGCGCGGACCGACGTGGATGGCGACGTGCTGGTCGTCGCCGCGGTAGCCGAGCGCGTCGAGCAGGACCAGCGGCGCGGCGAGCGGCAGTTCGGCGAGGTGTCCGGGTTCCGGCGTCACCGGCCACGCCTGGCCGGTAGTCATCGCCGGCTCCAGGTCACCGGCGAACGGGCGTGGCGGCGGCGGGGTTTGCGGCGGCGGCTGCGGTGCGGCGGGCGCCGCCGCCATGGCACGAGCGCAGTGCCGTCCAGCGGCAGTGCTGGTGCGGTCGCTGCCGAGGCCGGCATGAGGACGGTCCGCTCGGCCGCGCGGGTTGGGCGCCGGGTGAAGTGCGGCCAGGCCACTGCCAGGACCCCGAGCAGCGCGGGCACGGCCAGGAGTGGCCCGGCGGCGCCGAGCACGGCGGCGGTGACGACAGTGGCGGTCACGGCGGCGATCCACCGCCGACCGGCCGGCAGCAGCAGGATGCCGGCGCTGGTCCCGGCGACCGTGACTGCCGCGAGCAGCACCGACACGGTGCGCAGCAGGTCCGCTAGTTCGATGTGCAGTGCCGCCGACCCGGCGGCTACGCCAGCGGTCAGTGCGGCCTGGACGGCGAGGCTGCTGCGGTGGCCGCCGCGTACGATGCGGGCCGGGAGGGCGCCGCGTTCGGCGAGGGCGATGCCGAGGCGGGTGGAGCCGGCGAGGAAGGTGTTGGCTGCGCCGCCGGTGAGCAACAGCGCCACGAGCGCGGCGAGCGGCGCTGCGGCCGGGCCCACGCCATGCCGCAGCAGAGCGATCAGCGGGGCGTGCGTGGTGGTCACGTCGGTGCCCAGCACGCCGACGGTGACGGCGGCGACGCCGAGGTAGAGGGCGCCGACGATCGCCACCGTCGCCGCCGCGACCCTTGGCAGGGTGCGGCGCGGGTCGGCGACACCGTCGGTGAGGTGGGCGGCGGCCTCCCAGCCGGCGAACGCGATGAACAGGGTCACCGCAGCGTGCGCCACGGGGACCGGCCCGCCCGGTAGCAGCGGGGTGAAGTTGCCGGAATCGAGATGGCGGGCGGCGGTGAGCGTAGCGGTGCCGAGCAGCGCGATGAGGCTGCCGATGACGATCAGCTGCACCCGGCCCGAGGCCCGCAACCCTCGCAGGTTGGCAGCGAACACTACGGCGACGATCGCCGCTGTCACGCCGACGGCAACCGGCTGGCCGCCGCCGACCGCGGCGGCGACGTATTGCCCGCCGATTCGGGCGGCGACGTAGACAGCGATCGGGGTAGCGGCGAAGAACCACCAGCCGATGACCGCGAACGCCCGCGGGCCGTAGGCGCGGGCCGCGAACGCGGACACACCGCCGCTACCCGGGTAGCGCACCGCGAGGCCGGTGAACGTCCCGGCGAGCGGGATGCTCGCCGCGACGAGGACAGCCCAGGCCAGCAGAGAACCAGGCCCGGCGATGGCGGCAGCGAGCGCCGGGAGGGTGAGCACTCCCGGGCCCAGCAGAGCCCCGACGTACAGGGCGGCCGCGTGGGCGAACCCGATCCGGGCCCGGCCAGTCTGGTCCAGCCGAGTCATTGGTCGACGACGCTCTCGCCGAGACTTACCCCCACGCCGCGCATGAATGGCACGGGATCCGTGGCGTTCTGCGGTGTCAGGTGGCATCGGCTGCTGTCACAGGCCACGCCGGTATGGACCTCGTAGTGCAAATGTGTGCCGGAAGAGTGCCCGGAGGTGCCGACCAGGCCGATCGGCTGCCCGGCGGTGACCTGCTGGCCGTCGATGACGTCGGGTCGGCGGACCATGTGGCAGTAGCGGGTCGCGACACCTCCGGGGTGCTGGATGTCGACGTACCAACCGCACCCCTTCTTCGATGGGCTTCCGTCGACGTCGCAGTTTCCGGTGGATGGGTCGCAGGCGACCCAGACCACGGTCCCGGCGGACGCGGCCCGGATGATCGTGTATCGGGGAGCGATGAGGTCGACCCCGGCGTGCAGGCGTCCGTCGCGCATCCCGAATCCGGAGCCGACCTTGGCCTCGACCGGCTTGGTCCAGCCCGAGGAGCCCACGTCTGCGGGGCCGGCGCAGCCGGCCAACGAGGCGCCGGGCAGCTCGGTGATTGACTGGTGCTGGGTGACGTAGGCGACGACCTGTTCGGCGTCGCGCTCCTTCGCCGCGTACCGGGTCGGGTAGGCCGAGCGTTGCACTGCCTGTGCCGCTTCGGTGAGCGGCATGGTCTGCCAGCCGTTGACGCGCAGCAGCGCCTCGTAGAACTTCTTGGACGCGTAGACGGGGTCGACGAGCTGGGCTGGGGTGCCCCAGCCCTGGCTGGGCCGTTGCTGGAACAGCCCGACGCTGTCGTGGTCGGTGACCGTACTGGAGTTGACGAGCGACGACTCGACCATGGCGGTCGCGACCGCGATCAGCCACCCGCGCGGCGGAACGCCCGTGTCTGCGCGAACCCCGACGATGATCGCCGCGTTGGCGACCTGTGCCGGCTTCCACACACCGACCGATTCGAAGTCGTCGACGCGGATTGACGCCGGCGTACCGCTGCCGCCGGACGGACCGCAGGCGTAGGCCGGGTCGCTGCCGCCCAACGACGACCCGATGGTGAGGCCGCAGCACAGCAGCGCCGACGTCGCAGCGACGGCCAGCCACAGTGTGATGGGGCGCCTCATGGCGTGTCCTCGGCCGGGTGAAGGTCGGCGACGACCCACCGGCCGTCGCGCAGCACGAGCGCGACTCGGATCGGGCCGGTGTCGGTGGGCACGTCGACCTCGGCGGCGTCGGCGGTGGCGGTGCGCGGCGTGGCCAGGCCGGTGACCCGGTGGGCGGGCACGTTGGCCGGGTCGACGCTGGCCAGCACAGCCGCGTACTCAGGCATCGCGAAGGCGATCACGCCGGCCAGCCAGGCTAGCTGGTCCAGGTCCGGACGGGCCCAGGCGGTGACGAACGCGACCGCCGCCTGAATGGCCTGCGGTGTGACGGTCATGGTCGCGGTCGGCCCGGCGACCTCTCCGTCGACATCAACATCGTGACCGGCCGCGTCCGAACCGCCGGCAGCGGATACGGTCGTGGCCGATGGTGACGTTGGCGCCGGCGCGCCAACCGGACGGCCGGGGGCGCACCCTGCAAGGCCGGCAATGAGCGCCCCGGCGGCCAGGACAGCGCCCGCAACCTGCGCCGCCATGACGCCTGCAGGCTGGCGGCGTCGGAGGGTCCAGGGCCCGCTCATGGTGCCTCGTCCTCCGCCGGGAGTGGCGGCCAGCCGTCGTCCACGCGAAGCAGTTGCTGGTGCAGTTGGGCGCCGGCGGCGTGCAGGTGGCCGGCGAGGGCGGCGAGCACGGTGCGCCGCTGGCCGGGGTCGGTGTGCCGGGCGAGGGCGACCTGGCTGCGGAGCTGGTCGACGGCGGCGGTGAGCTGGTCGAGCAGCGCCTGGTAGCCGGTGTCGGGGGCAGGTGCGGCGGCGGGCGGGGCGATGGTGCGCATCAGCCTTCCTCCAGTTCGAGGTCGGCGCGCCCGCCGTCGCCGGGCTCCGGGTCGTAGTCGCCATCGTGGACGCCGTCGGCGTGCACGTCGTGCTGCTGGCGTTCCTGGTCCTCGACGGCGATGTCGTCGCGGCGGCGCTGCTCCTCGTCGTCCGCGGCGTCGGTGTCCGCGGCCTCGGTGTTCGCAGCCTCGGTGTTCGCGCTGCTCGTGGTGGTGTCGTCGGTCATGGCGTTGGCGCCTTTCTCGAGTTCGGTGCCCGCCTCGGCGGGCTGGTCGCTGTCGCGCAGGTCCTGGTAGTGCTCGATCCGGGCGGTGATCCAGGCGCGGATGTCGGTGATCGCGGCGCGGGTGGCGCGGATGCCGTCGAGTGCTTCGGCCCAGCCGTAGGTGGTGGTGATCTGCGCGGGTCGGGTGCTCATGACGGTGCACCTGCGTCCGCGGTCGGGCCGGGAATGGCCCGGCCGGTGAGGTCGCGTTCGGCGGTGTCGAGGGCCTGGTCGCGCCAGTTGGCAGGCCAGGTAAGGTCGACGCGGCGGGGGTGGTGCTCGCCGTTGCGGCAGCGGGTGGCGTCGTCCCACTCGCGCAGCCGGGTCCTGGCGCGGGCCAGGGCTTCGAGCCAGCGCAGCGGTGCGTCGGCGGCGGCGCGGGGGTCGTAGGCGAGGTGCCACGCCGCGGCGAGCGCGGTGAGTTCCTCCACCAGTGGTGGGTGGGTGGGCCAGCAGGCCGGGATCTCCTCGGTCAACGTGAAGCGGTCGACGGCCCAGTCGACCCAGTCGATGAGCCAGATCCACACCTGGGAGGCCGTTGGCCGGTCCAGCAGCCGCCAGCGCAGATCGGCCGGGTCCGGCCCGGCCGGGCCGGGCCGGAGCCGCTCGACAACGGCCTGGACCTGCTCACGCAGCGCGAAGTGGGATTCGGCGAGGTCGCCGACGGTGGTGGTGAGTTCGGCAAGGCCCGAGCTGAGGAGTGCAACCGCCTCCAGCTCCGGCGGCACCGTTTCCCCGGCGCCATCACCGTCGCCAGCGGTGATACCCGCCCGTGCGGTGGCATCGCCGGGAGGCGCCGCCGCAGGGCCGCTCTGCGGGGTGGTTGGCGCGTCAGGCAGGTCATCGGGCATGTCAGGCTGCCTTCGTGATGCGGCGCTGGAAGGCGTCGCGGTCGGCGGTGAGTTCGTCGCCGTCGGGGCGCTGCCACCAGGCGGGCATGGTGAACTCGACCGGTGGCAGGTTGCCGATGAATGCCAGGGCTCGGCCTTCGGGCAGGGTGCGTAGGTCGGCGAGATCGACGAGGTGTTCCCGGCGGACGTTCTCGGACACGCTGGCCCGGCCGCCGCCCCAGGAGTGCCCGGAGGAGACTTCGAGGACTTGCCCGGCAAGGGCCTGGGCGTCGCGCAGCCCCTGCACGTCGGTAGAGCCGCCGATGATCAGCCGGCAGTTGGCGGAGGCGTCGATCGCCCGGCCGGCTTTGTCGCCCCAGCGTTCGGTCAGTTGCTGAGTGTTCTGGGTGAAGATGTCGATGGCGATGCCGGAACCCCCGCCCTCGGTCATCAGCGACGGCAGCGACTGGATCGGTGCGACGTTGGCGATCTCGTCGCCGACGAAGTACAGCGTCGGTTCGATCCGACCGCCCGCCGCGGTCAGCGCGGCACGTTTGGCCTGGTAGAGCAGGTCTTCGGAGACGGCGCCGAGCAGCGGGGCGATGAGTGCCTGGGCGTCGCGGGTGCCGACCAGGTAGATCGTGCCGGAGGCGGCCAACCAGTCCAGTACGTTGAACCGCTGACCGCGTGGCGGTGAGCAGGCCCTCAGCACCCGGGGGTCGTTGAACGCGTCCAGGGCGCCGGACATGACGGACTGGATGGTGTCGCGGGCCCGGCCGGTCGTCTCGCGGTGCCGGGCGAGCCGGTCGGCCCACGCGTGCACGCCGTGGTGGCGCAGGATCCGCTCCGGCCGGGCGTCGGCAGGGTTCTGCGACCAGGCGAGGACGTCGACCATGGTGGCGGTGCCGTCGATCGCCGCGGCGTGCAGCAACCCGCGGATCAGCGACGCCGCCTGGTCCTGGAAGTATTTTCCGTTTTCGACGGAGTCCTGTCCGACGCCGGAACCGCTGGCGAAGCCGGAGGCGCGCAGCATGGCCACGATCTGGTCCTCGGCGCCGTCGATCGGTGACCAGCGCAGCCGCTCGACGCCGTCGATCGGGATCTCGCCCTGCGGCTCGAACACGTGGGTCGGGCCGATCCGGCTGCGCCGGGTGTAGGTGACGGCGGCGACGTCCAGGCGGGTGGAGGTGGAGATGACCGCGCCGCGGGCGTCGAGGATCCGCGGGATGACGCAGCGGCTGGTTTTCCCGCCGAACCGCGCCACCGCCGCCGCCAACAACGTGTATTCGTTGGCCAGGTACAGCGGTTCGCCGGTGAGGGTGTCGGTGCCGAGCAGTCGGGCGACCTCGAGCGGGTCGCGGCGCCGCGCTTCCTTCACCGCCCGCTGCGCCGGGGTGTCGCGGTCGCGGATGGTCAGCCCGGGGCGGACGACGTCGGCGCGGGCCAGCACGGCCGGGGCGCTGAGCATGCGCCGGATCTGGCCGCGGCGGGCGAACCCTCGTCGGCGCAGGACCCGCTGCGCCACCGCCAGCGTGGGCACGGCGATCAGTCCGGCGTGGTAGAGGAACAGCCCGGCCCACATCGGGTAGAGCACGACACCGGGCGGCATGTCGCCGCGAGCCTCGGCGGGCCACGCACCGGCCGGGTCACGCAAATGCCCGGCCAGGCGCAGGGCGACGCCTGGGGCGTCGGCTGGCCGGGTGTCCGGCCACGCCAGGTGGGTGACGACGCCGCCGAGCTGGCCGGCCAGCCACAGCGTCCACGTCAGGGTCGGCAGCACCACGGCCAGGACGCCGAGCATCGCCAGACGGACCATGACGTCGGCGCGGGCGAAGCCCTGCTTGGGCAGGTGATGCCCGGGGGCGGACAGCGGCGGCCGGTGCATCACGCCACCCGCCGATCCGTGGTCCCGGCCCCAGCCTCCGAGCCCGGCCGGCCGGGGCCGTCGGGCCCGGCGGTGCGGTGTTCACCTAGGTCCTCGGTGGCGGTTTCGGGCAGGGCCTCCATCCGGCTGTCGGTGTGCACCATCGCCCGCTCGATGCCGGACAGCAGGTGCCGCACGACGATGGACCGGTTGCCGATCCGCCATAGGCCGACGCCTTGGCGCAGGTGCTTGAGCAGGTCGGTTTCGGTGTCGTTGGTGCCGAGGAACTCGGCGGCCTGCTCCAGCGATCCGGGTTCCTGCCCGTAGGACACCCGGACGCCGGAGTCCTCGATCAGGCCCCGGGCGATCCTGACTTGCTCGGAGTCGGCGCCGCCGACCGCGGCCAGATCACTGAAGCGGTGGAAGGCGAGGATGTTGCCGATGCCCAGCGCGCGGGCCAGTTTCGTCTGCTCCCGCATGCGGCGCACGAGGCCGAGGTGCCGGGCGACGAGCGTGAACTCGTCGTAGATGCAGATCCGTGGCCCCGCGGAGGGGCGGGACAGTTCGGCCTCGAGCCAGCTCTGGGCGCAGGTCATCGCCATTGCGGTGAGCTGGTCCGAGGCGCGGATGGCCTGCAGGTCCAGCACGGCACCGGGTGCGTCGAAGTCGATCCGCGCCTGGCGCCCGCCGTCGGTGTCGAAGACGCCGCCGAGCGCGCCGCGGATGAGCCGTTCCAGCGCGAGGCGGACCCGGCGGGAGTCGGTGGTGAACGCGTCGAGGGGGTAGTTGACGGCGTCGAGGCGGTGCCGCCACTGGTCGGGCTGGCCCATCGCGTGCAGGACCGCCGACAGTGTGGGGGTCGGCTGCCGGTCGGGGTCGGTGCCGTCGCCGGTGCGGGTGACGGCGTCGACGGCGTACTCGATGAGTGAGCGTTCGGCCTCGCTCAACCGCTCGCCGACCTGGATTTCGAGGAGCCCTTCGAGGAGCAACAGGCGGCGGGAGCGTTGCAGCTGTAGCCACTGCGGTACGCCCATGCTCGGGTCGCGGCGGATCGCGGCGAGGGGGTTGATCGCGACGCCGAGACCGGGGCCGATCCGCACCGGCGTGATCCCGCACAGCCGCGCGAGCTCGGCGTATTCGGAGCGGATGTCGACGGCGTAGAAGCGAACCCCGAACGGCACGCCCCGGAAGGCCAAGGTCTTGAGCAGGCTGGACTTCGCGGTGCCGATCCGGCCGGATACCACCATGTTCGGCGCAGTCAACAGCTTCGCCCGGTACAACTCATGCAGGCTGAAGCAGAACGGAGTGCGGGAGTACACGTCGAGGCCGACGAACGGCCCGTCAACGGGCAGTTCCTCGCCGACGACGAACGGGAACACCGAACACAGCTGCGCCGAGGTGGTGGTCAGCGGCGGCAGGCTCAGCTGCGACCCCACCCGACCGGCCGCGGTACCGTAGCCGCCACGCGCGCCGACCGGCGGCAGCCCGGTCAGCCGATCCTCCTCCGCTGCCAGGGCTCGCTGTTCACGTTGCAGGCGCCGTGTCGCGCGGCGCAGATCCCGCTCCGCGGCCCCGCGCCGGACCAGCTCCCCGAGTGATCCTTCCCGCCGCACCCCGCCGCTGCGGCGGCTCACGCCGCCCACCCCCTGATCGGCTTGAGCCCCCGGGCGAGCGGCAGGGCAGCGGCGGCGAACGCCTGGTCCTGCTCGCCGTACAGCACGATGGCGTCGCAGCCTGCTCGCGACAGGATCCGTTTGACCGCCCGGGTGTCCCGGTCGAGGTTCTCAACCGTGGCGGCGGTGACGGTGACCAGCAACGCGTAGCGGTAGCGGACATGCCCGTGCGCCTGCTCGCGATCGATCTGCCGCACCGAGCGGGCTTCCTCGTCCTCCCGCGCCGTGCGCACCAGCCGCAGCTTCTGCTTCGTGACCGCGTCGCCGGCGCGGGCGACCTGGTCGCGGCGCGCGGCCAGGTTCGCCAACTGGGCCGGGACCGGCTGCGCGGTCAGGGTGACGGTGCGCCGGCAGGTGGTGCGGGTGTAGAGCGGGGTGAGCCAGGTCGCGCCGACCGGCTGGCGCGGCATCTCCGCGACCCACAGGGTGCGGGAGTAGCCGGCGTCGTGGCGGTAGGTGTCCCAGCCGACCGCCTCCGCCGCGACCGGCCCAGCCAGCCGCGGCGCCACCTCGGCGGGGCCGTCGGTGCGCACGTCGGCGATCTCCTGCTCGGCCGGGTCCCACTGCGTGCGCAGCACCGCCGCGTACCGGCGCGGGGTCAGCCAGCCGTGCACGCTCACCCCGGCCTCGGCGACCGATGCCGCGATCCCGGGGAGCTTGTCCAGGACCGCTGCGGCGACCGCCGCGTCGCCGCCGCCGGCCTCGGCGATCTGCCCGGACATCCGAGTGAGGTCGAACACGACCACGAGGTGGATGTCGTGCCGCTGTGCCATTGCCGAACCCGCGGCGGTCACCTCGGCGAGGGACCGGTACGCCAGACAGGTGTGGTCGATAGCCCGCTGCTGCAGGAACCGCACGGCGCGGTTCCCGGCGTCGGGCACTGCCCGGCTGGTCACCGACCAGCGCACTAGCCCCTGGTCGGCGTACTCGGTGCCGAGGATGTTGAGCAGCCGCGCCCAGTCGACGAGGCGCAGGGTCCGGGTGTCGGTGTCGGCGAGGATGAAGTTGGCGCCCGAACAGGACAGCGCGGCGGTCACCGTCCGTTCCCGGCGGTGCAGCAGCAGCCCAACCTGGGTGACGCCGTCTGCGGCGACCGCGGGCAGCCACGTGTACCCGGCGGCCGGGCCGGGCAGGTCCATATGCTGCTCGACACCGCCACTGGCGAACACGCCACCGCGGTAGCGGTCCTGCCCCACGGCCCGCTGCACCAGCGCCCCGGCGATGACCGGCAGCCACTCGGTGATCCGCCGGCCCCGGACCCGCACCAGCGCCAGCACGAACAACATCGCCGCGGTCACGAACCCCGCTGCCGCCGACCACGGCCGCCCAGCGGCGAGCAGGTTGACTGCGACGACTGCCACGATCAGGCCCGCCACGACGGTGCCGATCTGACCCCAGCTGAACCCCAGCACCGCCCCCCGGGTTGAGCGAGGCGGGAGCGTGAACTGCGTCATGCGCCTATCCCCCGTACGTCCGTGTCGCTGCGCGCTCGGCACGATCGCGACGTCACTTCACTCGGTTGTGTGCTGCTGCTGCCGTCAGATGGCCGCAGCCGCTGCGGCAGTCGAACCGCCTCCGCCAGCGGCGGGCCCGCCGGAACTACCGGCCGACGCGCCGCCACCCGGTGCGCTCCCGGCGCCGTCCGCACCACCGGCAGACCCGCCGGACAGGGCATCCGCCAGTCCCTGCGACGTACCAGCACCGGCGGCCGGGTCGGCAGCGCTGCCACCGCTGGTGCCTAGGTCAAGGTCCTGACCGGCGCCGCTGGCGCCGGTCGGGTCCGCCGGCACGCTCATGTGGCCGCCGTCGTCATGTCGGTCGCTGGTGGCCCTGCCGGTGCCCCGGGACATATCCCGGGTTGCGGCGGCGTCGTGGCGGGCGCCAGCGGCGTTGACGTCGATCGCCTCGGCCTCCTCGGCGTTCGGTGAGCCGCCCCGGTCGTCGCCAGCGGCCGGGCCACCCTCGCCGCTCGTGGCCCCGACCGGCTCGCCTGAGGTGTTCCGGTCGACCTCGCCGGCCAGTTCGCTCGCCGTCTCACCGGCGCCTCCGCCGGTGCCCGCCAGCTGGCCGGCGTCGTCGATATCGGCGAGGTTGTCGTCCATCACCATGGCCGCGTCACCTGCGCCGTTGCCGCCGGAGCGGCCGTCCATGGCCGAGTCCACCGCCCGGCCCAGCAGATCACCGATGCCGGCAGCGGCTGCAGTGGCGAAGCCACGGCCGTTGACGTCGGCGAGGTAGCCGTCCCAGATCGCGGTCAGCCGCAGCAGAATGCCCGGCGCGAACACCATCAGCCAGATGATCAGCACCGCCTGCAGCACGGTGGTGACGTCGTCGGACTCATACGCCGCGCGGGTGCCGTAGATCCACAGTGCGGCGATCGCGAACTTGCTCATCGCGAGGGCGTTGACGGTCCAGAACCAGCGACGACCCCACGAGCGGGTCTCGTGCGACGCCTGCCCGGCCATCGCCACCGCCCCGAACAAGGCCGCCGCGGTGGTCAGCATGCCCCGGAACAACATGATGATGAGCAGGAAGAACAGACCGACCAGCGCCAGCAGCCCGCCGACCAGGGCCAGCGCTCCGGTCCCGGCGCCGCCGGACAGGTTTGTCAGTGCGGTGATCCACACCGACGCGTCCCAGTTTGTATCGGCGTTCTGCGCGATCAGGGCGTTGGTCGCCTGGTCCCACGCGGTGACGATCAGCCAGGCGATCCCGCCGGCGAACGTGATGCCCAGCACCGCTCGGACCAGACCGCCGACGCTCGCCAGTGGTCCGGGACCGCCGTTGAACCGTAGCGTGTTGATGATCGCCGAGATGATGAACAGCACGAAGACGAAGATCAGCATGATGCCGGCTGTTGAGTTGTAGACCAGGTAGAACGACTCGTCCGGCGCGCCGATCGACGTCTGCGTAAACACCTGCTTGGCCAGCATCGACAGCACGACCGCAGCGCCCTGCACGAGCAGGCTGATCACACCCTGAATGCCGGCGTCGACCCCGCGCTGGACCGCTTCGTCGACCGCCTTGTCGAGCTTGCACTGCTGGTCGAGTAGCTCGCACTCCTGCTTCACCGGCGGTGGCGGCGGGGCCGTCGAAGCGCCGAGCGCAGGCAACAGGGCTTCGGCGACGGCGTCGCAGCGGCTCTCTTTCGCAGCCCAGATTTTCGACTCCTGGAAACCCTGCGGGCCCCTTCCGGCAGCCCCGACGGCAGCGACCGTGAACTGCCGACAGCCGACCATTTCCGTCGTCGGCGTCCTCCCGGCCGGGACGTCGGCGAGGGTGGCTCGGGCGCCTTCCTTCGGATGCGCGGCCAGCTCGAACGACACCGTCTGGCAGGCGGCGAGTTCGGCGGGGTTCTTGGTCCGGCTGCAGGCCGTGGTCCAGTGCGAAACTGTATGTTCCGGCGGGGTCGGGGTGTAAACGGCCCAGCTGAAACACCACCGCTGCTGGTCGGACGGCAGGTCCCCGCCCCCGCACGCCGAGGCGCCAGGAGCCTGTGCCGGCGCGGTCGGCGACGGTGGTGCCGGGGTCGGAACCGCACGCGCACTGCCCGACGCGATCAGCAGCACGCAGACGAGCACGGTCAGGATCAGCAGGCTGTGCGCCCATCGCCGGGCACGCCGCCGGAACTGGACCGCCATCGCGGCCGCGCCGGGCCGGACCGGCTCGTACCGGCGCTGCTGGGTCCGACCGACCTGCACGCCGGTCACGCTGCGACGCACGTGCGCCGACCGCGGTTGCGCGGTGGCCGACATAACCGCTTTGGCGGCGGGCAGCGGCGCGAGCAGCGGTTGCAACCGCGACCGCCAGGCAAGCACCCGACGAACGAGCACATGACGTGGACTGGGGTTCGCGGGCATGGTCACGGCGCCCAACTGTCCGCGCCGAGCAGCCTGGCGAGCGGTTGCCCGTCGCGGGGGCTGCCGTCGCGGACGGTGCCGGCCACGTCCGGCGGCGGCACCGGCACCGGCGCGCCGACGGCGGCCAGCCGCCAGCCACCAGCCGTCCAGCGCATCGTCAGCTCGTGCACCGTCCACACGCCGGCCAGACCGCCGTCCCCGACACTGCTCACCCCGTCAGTGCGGGCTCCGAACAGCGACAGCACCAACGTCTGCACCCGCACCGTCCCCCCGACCGGCACCGTCACCGCCGGGTCGTCGGCGTGTTCGGCCCACACCCGAACCGTCGTGCTCTGCCAGATCCCACCCGCCTGCGCCCGTGGCGCCGCTGGCAGCAGCTGGCCCAGATCCACGTCGGTGACGTCCGGGAACAGCCGCCGCACCAGCGCGGCCGCGTCCGGCTGCGGCAGGGTTCCGGCATCGGCCAGCACCGTCTCGAACCGGGCCGCCGCGTCACCGGCGCCGCGCGGTGTCGCCGGGAACCCGACCGGCACTCCGTCGACGACCCACACACCACCCGGCGGCGGCGGTACCGGCGCCGGCTGCGCCGCTTCGGCGGGTCGCAGCCAGCCGTACAGCACCGCGCCGGCAGCCAGCGAGACGACCACGGTGAGCAGCCACCGCGGCCACACAGCTCGGCGCACGTGGGCCGGCTTGTACCCGCCCATCAGTTCTGCACCGCCGAGGCCTGGATGAGCCAGGCGATCGTGCTGGTCCCGCAGCCGACGATGATGGCGATCAGCCCCGCCTTCCACATCATCGACTTGCCTCGGTCGGACACGACGTGGGCGCCGAAGATCGGGCCGACGCCGAACGCGATCACACCGGACACGAGCCCGCAGACGGCGGCGACGACGCCGAGGTAGAGGGTGGCGTTGGTCAGGGTGTAGAAGATGTCGGTATTGGGCACCGCACCCGGGTCGGGACGCACCCGGCTCCAGTCGAATCCCTCTCCGGCTGGCTGCGTCGGCGTCGGTGTCGGGGCCAGCTGCAATCTCCACTGAGGACCGTGCGCCGTGGTAGCCGCTGCAGTCCACGCCCCCGCGTAGGACAACATCGTGTTCAGCTCCTCGAACCCTTCAAGACGTGGGAGACCCGCCTGCGTGGCGCAGACCGGCATCGGACTGGCGTGTCGGCGCCGGCTGGCTTGGCACCATCGAGTCCGGCATGCAGGCGGCGGCCAGTGCCACCAGCGCCACCCGGGTCGCGCGCCGGCACCGGCGCACGTCAACTGGCTCGGGCCGGGCCAGGTGCTCGTCGAACGGCACCCGCACCACTGACCGGACCCGGGATGCGGCCTGGTGACAGACAGCCCGAACCTCCCGCGGCGGCTGCGGCGCACTCGCCACCACCGCCAACACCGCGCGGTCGGCGACCGCGTCGAGACCGCCTGCGCGCAGCTGCGCAAGCAGGTGCAGGGCGTGCCGGACACCGTCGACGCTGGCCCGCGCCACCAGCACAGGCGCGGTGACCACGGTCAGATACCGCCAGACCCCGCTGACGTCCGCGACCGGCAGCTCGGCAACGACCGCGCTGGTGTGCGGGCCGAGCGCTGAGATGACCTGCACCGCCTCGGTGAACGTGGGCGGCCGCCGCTGCGGGGTGCGCTGCGGCTCCGCTGTGAGCGCGTAAACGCCTGTGGCTCCGCGGCGGGTCCAGGACCGGGCCGCCCCGAATCCGTACACTCGCGCACCGGTTTTCACTGCCTGTAAGGCGTCCCACAGCGTGCCGCCATCGCCTCGGACCCGATCAGTTAAGCCGCTCCACGGGCGGGCCGTCGCGTCGACCGCCAGCACCGGATGCATCGCCGCCAGGGCGAGCAGTCCGCCGAGCGCGGCGGTAAGCGTTGACCGGCCGACCCCGCCGTCGGCGGAGGTCAGCCCGATCAGACTGGTCCCGATCGGCAGCCTCGCCGCACGCTGCCACAGCTGGTCGACCACACGTCCCGCGCCGAACTCCCGCGGGACCACCACAATGCCATCCATGTCTGGGTCGTCGCGGTCCGCGACCGCGATACCTGTGGCCGGCGGCAGTCGGCGGCGGCGGCCCACCACCGGTGGCATCGCGGAGGTGCCGCTCGGCGCTCGGCCTCGCTGCGCCGCCAACGCATCGCCGTGGTGCGGTGTGGAAGTCACCGGATCCTCCTCGCAGCTTTGGTCGGCGGGCCCATCTGTCGGCTGTACGCCAGGTCGGCCCGGGGCGGGCGCCGCAGCTCGCGCGCTTCCGCCCGCGGCTCGCATCCCAGGTCACGGTTCAGGGGACGGAGCCGCGCGGGGCGCCGGGGAGGCAGAGCCCCGCGCGGTGCAGATCGCTGCCGTCAGCCGACGGCCGCTGTGTCGACGGCCGACCCCTGATCGGTCGGCACAACAAGTCGGCAAACGCGGAACGGCCGCCATCCCCCGTAGCAGCCCGATGGCTGCCGCGTTGCGGACGTCCCTGCAGCGATCACGCCATCGACGTTGCCCGGTCCGGCCGCTGATCGAAATGTGTTACGCCGTGACGTGCTGTGTGATCCCGCAGCTCCTCGTCACCGCGACCCGGCCGATGCGCTGGTCCGAGTCACCGGCGCGCTCGCGCCCGTGTCCCGCCGGTCCGGTGGCACCTCCAGCTGCGGGGCACCCGGCCGCGCGTTGCGGCAGCAGGCACCTCACCGCGAGCGGCATCGTCCCATTAGCCCGGAGCCTCGATGACCGCCAGTTTTCGTCGCCTCCGCCGGGGAGGCACCCGCCCAGGCCCGCGGGGGCGGTGCGGCGAGCCGCCGTCAGGACGATGCGGTCGCCGCGGAAGGTCGGCTCGAGTCAAGCGAGATTTCAGTCGCTAGCCGAACTCGGCTGCCTCGGGCTTACTCGCCCGAGCGGCACAGCATCTGATGCTAGGCAGCACGTCACGACGCCGTCTTCGAGCCTCGGGACAGCACGAACAGGCAGATCACAACGGCGCGGCTGCGCTGGCTCGGTGAGGTGCCCGGACCCCCGACCGAGGACGTGGCCGCCTCGGCAATTCTCCGGATAGACCTCGCGCCACTGCGTCGCGGTACCGCGGGTTCTTGAGGCTCTCCATCTCGCAGTATTGCCATGAACTGCACATCACTGAAGTGCCCTTTGCCGTCGAGGTACGTTCCTCGTGCCAGCGAACTTTGTCCCCGTAAAGGTTTCTGTCGTCGAGGTTTGTCCGCTTGGTTGAGACGATCGGTCTGTGGGTAGGCAGATCGATCCTAGTGAGGCCTATCCATCCTCTAGAAGGCCCAGCTGGCCGACTGCTGCCTGGAGGACGCCAACCTCGGCAACCGCGGCCTGTGAGCGGCCGACCTCTCCGACGCCATGTCGACCAGCAATGTCCTGAACGAGGCTAGGCACGACAAGCGAACGAAGTGGCCCAGCCAGCTTCGCCCCCCACTAACACCCGGTCGCCTTGGCAGCTGAGCCCAGCCGCCACCGCCGATCATGGGCCAATCGACTTCAGGAAGCGAATTCCCGTGCCTTGCGCTGCACTCTGCGACTGTCCGCCAGTTCGTCGCGTAACAGGATGTGTTTGAACTGCCACACCGGTCCGACTTGGCGGAGGATTCCCCGCCGATGAGCGTCTTCCAGAAAGTCGAACAGCGGCAACGGCAGTCGGCCGCTCAGGGCGAGCCAGACGCGAGCGGTCATTAGCGCACCCCAGGCCGTTCCGCTAATGCCGATCACCACCGCGCCCAGCACGCCGGCGATGATTCCGACAGTGGGCTCGGCGATCATCCCGAAGGCGATGCCGCCACCCACACCGAAGACAGCGGCGCTCACCAAAGCAGCCTGACGGTCCCGCCGTAGCGTGATGCGCGGTGGTTCGCGTCTCGAGCCGTCTGCCGGACGCCGCATCCAGGTGGCCAACCCGCCGGCGAGCGCTCCTACAAGGCCACTGTTTACGCCGAACAGCAGTGCGCCGCGAACGGACGGACTCTCCTCGAAGACCAGCCAATTCACGAGGACAAACGTGAGAAAGACCGCCAACCCGACTATCGAGCCCAACGTCAGCCCGACGATGATGCGACGCGGGCGGCCACCGATTAGTCGTCGCACCTGCCGATGGTGACGAGGATCGACGCTGAAGGAAAATGCCACGGTCCGCTGTCGGCGACTCGGTTTACCGCCGCCGTACTTGATACCGATACCGATCATCGGCCCGGCAAGCGCACCCGAGACGAAGCCGACGACAAGGCTGAACGACAGCCAACTCGCCAGACCCGCGAGAAGGCCGAACGCCAGCCCACCCACCGAGGCGGAGGCGACAGCCGTCGACACCATCACGCTGACGACGAAGACCGACCGGGGCACCATCCGAGGAAGCTCCCACCACGCCAGATCGCTTGAGTCGATAGCCCTCAGGTGTTTCGCGAGGGTACCTAGCCAGATCACCGCGCTCTCCACGGAGTACTCGCGTGGCCGCAGCTTCTTCTCCGTGGCAACCAGCGGAGACGGCGGCTGGGACGCGTAAAGCGCCGGGACATAGGCGACCAGCAACTCGGTTTCGATGGTTCGGGCCCGTTTGGCCGCGAGGATCCGGCTCGGGTCGACACCCGGCCTGGCGTAGATGTCCCTGGCCAGCGACAGCATCAACGGCGTGGCCAGGACCTCGGCGAGGACTCCGTCAGGCTGCGTCCGCAGGTGTTCGGTGATGCACGTCAGCCTCCCCCGATCGTGCGTCGGGCTCTGTGAAAGGAACGCGATCTGCTGGTCCACCTGAAGTGGATGGAGACGCAGATCGGCGAGTTTATCCAAGACTCGTCCGGGCTGGTCGTCGACCCGGCTCGTCACGATCATGGACTGCCCGGCGATCGCTGCGCGGCTGAGGTGGACGACAGCCTTCGCCATCTGCGACGGCGACATCTCGTCGAGCCCGTCGAGAACTGGAAGAATCCTGCCTCGAGCCAGCGACCTCTCCAAGACTCTAAGCCCTCGCGCACGATCCGATCGCAGAAAGGGGTAGTCGCCCCTGAGCACCCGCAGTACGAATGCGTGAAAACTCTCGGTCGCGACGTCCCAAGAAGACGCTGAGACCAGCACCGGAACGCGCTGCTCGTCCCGCTCCTCGGCCAGCAGCGCGGCAGTGATCGAGGCCGCCAGGACGGATTTCCCTGAGCCCGCGGGCCCGACGATCAGCATCTGCGGCATCGGCAGAGAGGTAAAGACGTCAACCATCTCAGCCAGCGTTCCAGCACGCGGTTCGTCCGAGGTGATTGGTTTCAGCGTGTATCGCACCGGCATGGGGTCGATCTGGCTGATTCCCCGGAAAGCGAGCGCGTCGAGCCACTCAGTCCGCACAACATTTCTCAGCCTGTCCAGCATGGCCGACTCGGCCCCGTCGAGATCCATGTCGGCCGCGCCCTTCCGATCAGGCCTGGCCAGAAGGGCGGCGAGGATCAGGCTGGCGACGCCAGCGGCGGCACCGACCACGCTCGCCACCTGGTCGGAAGTGCCCAACTCATCGCGGGAGGCAAAGAATATGACGATGCCGGCGACGACCGTTACAAACGCACCGGCGGCAAGTCGCCCATGCCGCAAGTAACCTCCAACAGTCTTCGAACCGCTCAGAAAGTCCGGAACCTCACATCAGTGTTCCACAGATGTCATCCCCCGGCCCCCCGCCAAACGTTCGTAGGCGGTGAACCCCGTGCTGTCGGCCTGACGACAACCAGTCGTGACGACGTGGATCACGGGCCATCGCGGCGACGCAGTGCTCTGTTCTCTCCATGAGCCACACTAGATTGACGCGCGGCTCTGGTACACGGTGTTCGGCCGCGCAAACTGCGGACGAAGCAGACGCAGCTTCCGAGTGCGACACCGGAGGCAACGTTCGCGTATCGCTGGGCGAGGCGCTGAAGCGCGCTGGTGACGGTGCTGGCCGCAGTGTCCGGGATTGCGGGGATGGCCCCGCGTTGGCTGCGATCAGCGAAAGTGCCACGGTAACGACGGCGGCGGTCATGCCGACGGTGCGCCGAGATACCGGCCGCACGGCCATATTGCTGATGCGCGCTACAAACGCCGCCAAGGCGTTGACGTAATCGCGTCGGACCAGCGACTGCGTGGTGCGTCACGCCACCGTCTGAGGCCAGCGGCCAAACGATGGTCCATCCACCCTGCCACGGCGGTGTATGCAGTGGTTCCGATCCGCCAGCCGACGGCGATGACCGTGAAGACCATCATTCCCGCGAGGAGGTAGTCGAGCACCAAGACGACCAGATCCGCCAGCGCCGGTGCCGGGTCCGCCGTGCTGACGAACCAAGCCGTAAGCAGCCGGGCCAGCACGCCGACCGTCAGCCCGGTCGCAGAGCGTGCGGCGACGTCGCGCACGAGGTCGTTTCTCCCCTTCGACCTGTCGACTGCAGCGCCTGGTCACCAGTGTGGCTATCGTTGTGGCCCATTCTGATGGAGAGCGCCAGTGAGGGGCATGCGAACCGGCCAGGCGGAGTCCGCGAGCTTCTCCGGCGCGTCGTCGAGCGAACAGGGTTATGGCTTGGGCTGCTGTTCGAGGAGACCCTGTAGTACGCCGACCGCATACCGCAGCGAACGGTCGCTGACGTCGCGATGCGTGGCTGCCCGGACATGCCGGGTTCCGAGCGCGACGAGCAGCACACCGCGTTCGGCTGCCGCGGCGGCGAAGGTGCGTGCGGTCCAGCGTGTCGAGCTGAGGTCGAGCAGTACGAGGTTGGTGTGGACGCGCGCTGGGTCGATGACACCGGCACCGGCAAGGCCGCTGGCGAGGAGTTGGGCGCGGTGGTGGTCGCCGGCGAGGTCCTCAAGGTGGTGATGGTCGAGCGCGTAGAGGCCAGCGGCGGCGTACATGCCGGCTTGGCGCATGGCGCCGCCGGCGCGGAGCCGCAGCCGCCTCGCGTCGGAGATGCGTTCCGCGTTGCCGACCATGACCGAGCCGCCGGGGGCGCCGAGGCCTTTGGAGAAGCAGACGGTGAGGGTGTCGAACAGGCGGCCGTAGGTGGCCAGTGGCGTGCCGGTGGCGATGTGGGCGTGCCAGAGCCGGGCGCCGTCGCAGTGCAGGCTGATACCGGCGCGGCGGGTGATTTCATGCAGGGCGGTGAGCCGGTCGAGAGGATGGACGATGCCACCGGGCAAGTTCGCGGTCTGTTCGACTGCGATGGCCTCGGTCGGGTTTGCGAATGAGCCGGCCAGCTGGATCATGTCGGCGATCGCGCCGACGTCGATAAGCCCGTTCGGGCTGGTCCAGGTACGGGTGGTGATCCCACCGTGGACCGCCGACGCTCCAGCCTCGAAGCTGACGAGGTGGGCGTCGTGAGCGCACAGCAGTTCGCCGCCGTGCGGGACGAGGGTCTGGGTCGCGACCTGGTTCGCCATGGTGCCGGTCGGCAGGAACAGTCCGGCGTCGTGGCCGAGCAGGTCGGCGACGCGCGTCTCGAGGTCGTGGACGGTGGGGTCCTCGCCGTACACGTCGTCGCCGACCTCGGCGGCCGCCATGGCGGCACGCATGCCCGGCGTGGGTTTCGTGACGGTGTCGCTGCGCAGATCCGCGACGATCTCGGCTGGCGTCGTCATCGCCGCTCACCGGCTCGATCGGTGACCATGGCGGTGAGGGTGGTGACTGCGGCGGCCACCTGGTCCGCCGCCTGCAGCGGGAGATCGTGGTCGCCGTCGACCCATTGGGTAGCGATGGTGCGCCCGGACCGGTCGAGCGTGCGTTGCAGCGCGCGGCGGCGGGCGGCGAATGCGGCCCGGTCAGCCGGGCGGGCAAGCACGGCGAGGGTCGGCGCGTCGACCCGGGCCAGGAGGGCCGCCGGGTTCTGGCACCAGAGGCTGCGGGCCAGGTGGATCTCATGGTTCGCGGCGAGGCGCAGCCGTACCCGCCCTCCCCCGGCCGTCCCCGGCATGTCGGACGCGTCCATCGTGTCGGTGGTGGCCGGGTCGGGCCGGTAGTTGGCCAGCAGTGCTGGGACGGCCGCGTCGGGCAGGCCGCTGCCGCGGGCCCAGGCGGCGAGCATGGCGGGAGTTGGGGCGATGCGCCGATCGAGGCGCATCGTGTACTGGGCGTCCCACCAGTTTGCCCCGAACAGCACGCGGGGGTCGTAGACGCCGCCCTCGATGAGGCAGAGTCCGGCGACGAGGTCGGGCCGCTCGGCTGTCAGACGCAGCGCGACTGCGGCGCCGAGGCTGTGCCCGGCCACGATCCACGGGCCGCCGCCGCGGGTGGTGAGCAGGTCCGCGGTGTCAGTAGCGAGGGTCTCGACGGTGTATCCGCCGGGTGGGGTGCTGGACTGGCCGTGGCCGCGGTGGTCGGGCCGTAGCACCCGCCGTCCGGCCAGCTGCTCGGTGACGAGGTCGAACCAGCGATGTGTGCTGGCCAGCCCGTGCAGGAGCACGACCGGTGGGCCTTGACCGAACTGCTCCTGCGCGGCGAGGCGCACCCCGGGCCGGGCTGGTGCGGCGGGAGGGTGGGTGGCTACGAGCGTGTCGATGACGCACCTCCGCTGGACGACAGGCGTGCGGCTGGATCCGGGTGGCCGGCGAGCAGGCCGACGATCCGTTCGGCGAGCTGGGCTGGGGTCGGATGCTGCACGACGTCCTGGTAGGCCAGGTCGACTCCGAACGCCTCGCTGAGCGTGACGCTGAGCTCCGCGGCGAGCAGGGAGTGCCCGCCGAGGTCGAAGACGTTGCTATCGACGGCGACCGGCACCTTGAGCACCCGGGCGGCGATCGTCACGACGTGGTTCAGGAGTCCCGGTGTCGGTGCGCCACCGGGCCGGGTCGCGGCCGTTGGAGTTGGGGTGAGCTGCTCGATTGCCATTGCGGCAAGCGCGGTTCGGTCCACTTTGTCGTTGCTGGTCACCGGCAGGTACGCAAGCGGAGCGACGTGGTCGGGTCGCAGGAAGTCCGGAAGGCAGAAGAACGCCTGGGTGCGGGCCGCTTCGCACACGGTGGCCGGGTCGGCGTCGGGGTCGGCCCCGACGACAAAGGCGACGAGTTGTTCCCCGGCGACGACGACCGCAGCCGAGCGGACGGCCGGATGGGTGCACAGCATCCGCTCGATTTCAGCGGGCTCGATGCGATGCCCGCGGATCTTGATCTGATCGTCGCCGCGGCCGATGTACGTCAGGGTGCCGTCCGGGTTGGCGACAACAACGTCGCCGGTGCGGTACCAGCGGCGGCCATCCGCGGTGGTACGGAATCGAGCCGCGGTGAGAGCTGGGTTGCCGAGGTAACCGCGGGCCAGACCGGGGCCGGCGACCCACAGCTCCCCGGGCGTGCCGGAAGGCACGTCGTGGCCGGCATCGTCGACCACACGCACGGCCACATTCGGCAGCGGCGTGCCGATGTGTATCGGTCCGCTGGGGAGGCATTCGCCGACGCTGACCGCGATGGACGTCTCGGTCGGGCCGTAGCCGTTGAGCACCCGTCGGTGCGATGCGCTCCAGCGGCGCACCACGCCCGGGTGGCAGGCTTCGCCGACCGACACCACCGTGTGCAACGCGGGCAGATCGGCGGCCGGGACCGCATCCAGGACCGAGGGGGTGAGGGTGACAACTTCGACGGCGTGCCGGCGCAGCACCTCGGCGAGCGCCGTGCCGCCGGTGCGGGCGGTGTCCGGGGCGAGGACGAGGGTGCCGCCGGCGGTGAGCGTGGTGAGGATCTCGCACATCGCCGCGTCCCACGCCCAACTGGCGAACTGCAGCACCCGCGTACCGACACTGATCGCGAACTGTTCGGCCAGGGCGGTGACAGTGTTGAACACGCCTCGGTGCTCGATCAGCACGCCGCGGGGCGTCCCTGTGGAGCCGGAGGTGAACACGACATAGCACAACCGCCGTGACCCGGACACCTCGATCGCCGTCGACGGCGCCGCAGCGGCCGTGTCCCGCCGTTCGTTTGCCGCGCCAGTGAGATCCTCAGTGCGCGACAGGGCAGGCAACTGCTGGATGCCGCCACCGTCGGCGACGATCACCGACACGTCGCAGGTGGTGGTCATGTGGGCGAGGCGCTGCTGGGGCCACTCCGGGTCCAGGTACAGCACCGCCCCACCGGCGCGTAGCACGCCGAGCAGGCTCACCAAGCCGCCGAAGGTACGCGCCGACGACACGCCAACGACCGAGTCTGAGCCGACACCGCACCCGATCAGGCGGGCGGCGACCCGGTCCGCGGCCTCGGTCAGCTCCCGATAGGTGTGCAGGCGGTGATCCTCGATGACGGCGACACCATGAGCGCGGCGGCGGGCATGCTCCCAGATCCGGTCGTCGATCTGGCCAACGAAGGGAGTCATCGAGCACCCACCCCGCTGGCCTGAACGATGTCGACGCTGGTGCGCACGGCACCACCGGCGAGGCGGCCTGGAACTGCGCGGTCCGCCGCCACCGGGTGGAGACGGGCGGGCAGGGCTTCGAGGCCGCGGAGGTTGCCGTTGCGACGCCAGACACGACCCGGCAGCGCGGTGACGGACGCGAATCGGTCGACGAGGCGGTGCAGGGTGCGGCAGACCTCCTGCCGAGCCAGCGGCGCGCCGAAGCACAGGTGCGGGCCGTGGCCGAACGTGACCGGCTGCGTGCCCACCCGACCGAGGATGGCCCGATCGGGGTCGGGGAAGGCGTCCGGGTCGCGGTTGGCGGCGGCAAGCATCAGCACGACGCTGGCGTCGGCGGGGATGACGATGCCGCTGGGTAGCGTGATCGCCGCCGTTGTGCGGCGAGCGGTGAACTGTGTCGCCGCATACAGCCGCGCCAGTTCCTCAACCACGGCCTCGACGCGTTCAGGCTGCGCCTGCAGCAGCCGCCACAGGCCCAGGTCGTCGGCCAGGGCCATCACGGTCGTGGCGATCAGATTGGCGGTCGTCTCGTTGCCCGCGGTCACCAGCATAAGAAGGTTCGCGATCACCTCGTCCCGGCGCATCACCCTGGTCTGGATGGCCGTCACCAGTGCGGCGAGCATCGGCCCGGCCGTGCTGGCGCGTCGTCGTTCGGCGCGGTCGACGAGCGTCTGCAGGTAGGTGACGAGCTCGGCGACGGTCTGCAGGAGCCGGTCCCGGTCGCCGGTCGGCACATGCCCCGGCGCGGCGACGATGTCTCCCCAGGCGTGCGACCAGCGCTGGATGGTGGCGATGTCCACGTCGTGCATGCCGAGTAGGTGCTGGGTGACCCGGATCGGGATCGGCGCGGCGAGTGCGGTGACCGCGTCGACCGGCTCCCCGCGAGCAACGGTGGCTGCGAGGGTGTCCAGCGTGGTGTCGACGGCCTCGTCGATCGGGCCGGCCAGGTCGGTGCGGACACGGCGGACCTGGACCGGTTCGGCCAGCGTACGGCGAAGCCTGCGGTGGTCGGGGTCGTCGACGAAACTGACGTGCAGGTCCAGCAGGGCGAACGCTTCCTCCAGGCCGGCACCGGAAAACCGGGCGAGGCTATCGGTGTGGCGCATCCGCACAGACGTGTGTGGGCTGGCCAACAGGTGTTGTACGTCGCGGTGCCGGCAGACCAGCCACGAAGCGATGAACGGATCGAAGTGCACCGGTCCGTTCACCTGCAGTGCCGCGTAGTACGGGTTTGGGTCGGTGATGACGCCTGGCAGTTGCAGATTATGCAGTGCCAGTTGATGGTCGGCGGGCGTGATCGGCATGCGTATGTTCCCCCGGTGATGCGATGGATCGGTTCCTGTTGCCGGCGCGCGGGCGAGTGGCCCGCAGCCGGGGTGGCCGTGAGCCGCGCCGCGATAACGGCGCCATGGGAGCTGGCCGACGGGCGAGGTGGCTGGGCGGCCCGCTGCCGGTGCTGGGCCGCCTGCTGCCGGTATGGCGAGAGCGGTGTCTCAGCCGGTGACCGGCACTTTCGTCTTGCCCGGCGTCGGGACCGGGGCCGGCGGCGTGCCCGAGCCGCCGTTGGCCGGCGGTGTCGGTTCCTCGGTCGGGCTGCGCGTTGGGTCGGTGGTGGGGTTGCCGGTGGGGCTTGACGTAGACGTCGGGCTGGCGGTCGGGCTCCCGGTGGGACTGCTGGTCGGGCTGCCGGATGGTTCGCCGGTCGCCGTGGGGCTTGGGTTGCCGCCGCCGGGGGCGGCACAGGTCGCCGCGGCGATGTTGATCGTCGCGGCTTCGGTGCCGGCGCCCGCGTTCAGCTTGACCTGCATCGCGATGACCGTGACGGACCCGTTGCTGTTGCGGATCTTCACGCCGTAGGTGACGCTGCCGCGCTTGCCGATCGGCCCCGCCGACGTGCCGGACACGCTGCTGCTGGTGGTGCCGTTGGTGCACGTTGCCGTCGCGGTGGACGCCGTGACGAGGCCGTCGAAGGCGGTGAACCCGGTAACGATCGCCTTGGCCTTCCCGCCGCCGGCGCTGACCGTGGCGCCGCCGATGGCGATCGTGCCGTCGGACGAACGCGCGGCGCCGCTGCCGGTGCGGGTGGCGCCGTCGGTGGAGCTCACGGACGGGATCGCGCCGATCGGCGCGGCGCCGCTCGAGGAGATGCCGTAGGCGGCGTCGTGGTACGTCGCGGCGGCGCCCGCGCCGCTGGCGTGCAGCATGACGCCCAGCGCGCCGGCGAGGAGCGTGGAAGTGACGGCGACGACGCGCCGAGCGGTGCTTGCGGTCACGAGCTTGGTCTCCCTTGCGGACATCGAACTGCGACGGAGTGGTTGGGCCTGCCGTCGAGGAGATGAGCTCGGCAGCGGCCAAGGCTGGCTGAATGGCCGGGGTGCGCGGGTCATGGGCTGATCCGCACGAGGGTGCCCAGCGGTACCGCGCGGAGTGCGGTGAGCGCGTCGGGCGGGATGCGAAGGCAGCCGTTGCTCACGGCTCGGCCGTAGACGTTCGGGTCGGGCCAGGTGTGCAGGGCGGTCGTGGCCGGCCCGCCGTTGAAGGTGGTCAGGGTGGTGCTGTGCGTACCGAGGGGCAGGATCACCGGTGAGTACGGCTGGACCGGGTCGATCACGGAGGCGAGCAGGAAGGTCCGGCCGGTCGGGGTCGGTGTCGCTGGTGCGCCGACCGCGACCGGCCACCGCCCGGCCGGCTGCCCGTCGCGCCACAGCTCGATCCGGCGGCCGGTGACGCTGGCGTGGATCTCGTACGAGGTCCGGGCGGTCTCGACACCGGCCGCGTGCAGCCACCCGGCAGACCCGTTGGGCCGGTTCGGCAGCAGCACCCGCACCCAATCCGGTTCACGGCCGATGACCGGCAACCAGGTCGGGCTGCCGACCTGGGTCGCGGGCAGCTTGGCGAACGCGGTGCCGCCCGGCCGGTCATACACCGCGACGGGGGCGGCGTTGTGCACGACGATCCCGTCAGTGCCCGCGGCTCGATCGGTGTCGGCCGGCGCGGCCGGGATCGTGGTGCCGGTGCTCGCCTCCGGCAGCGTGGCCAGTTCAGCGGGCGTGATCGCCGGCGCCGCGACCGGCTCGTACTGCCACGCCGGTGGATTGCTAGTGCGGCTTGTGCTGCTCGCCTCACCAGGGGCCAGCGGCGGACTGGGCTGGGACGGCGGCGCGTGCACGCTCCGCCAAGCCAGCACGAGCATGCTGGCGAGCAGCAGAAGGCTGGCGACGACGGCCACGTGCTCCCACCGGTACCCGGCCACACGGGTTGTGCTGATCTGGCTGGGGCGGAAGTCACCGCCGTCGCCGCCGCTCATGCCGTAATCGCCGTCAAGAACGCCGGGCCGGGCACGCCCAGGCCGGTGATCTGGTCATAGCCGGGGCCGGTCCGCAGGCTCTGCGTGCCGGCGTCCAGGTCGATCAGGTAGTCACCCTGCGGACTGTCCGCACTGACCGCGGTGGTCCACACGCCGGCCGCGACGTGGGCGACGTCGGTGACGATCGGCACCCCGGCCGCCGCCTTGACGTACAGCACCGGCGCCGCCAGGCCGATCACCGTGCCGTTGCCCGCTCTGCCCTGCGCCACCGCGGCCAGAGACGCCACGATTGGCGCGGCGAGGGACGTGCCGCCGACCGGCCCGGACACGTACTGTCCGCCCGCGGTCCAGCCGATGAAGAACCCCGTGAACGGGTCCGCGAGCGCGGCGATGTCCGGCACCGACCGGCGGGTGCCGGGCGTGTTCGCTTGCCAGGACGGCTTGGGGAAGTAGGCGCTGTTCCCGCCGCCGGCCCCGCCGGCGAACGGCGGGCTGAGCCGCTGCCAGGTCCCCCCGGTCAGCCGGTTCGCCGCCGACGACCAGCCGGTAGTGAACAGCACCTGGTTCTGACCGCCGACGGCGGTGGAGGTGCCGCCGACCGCGGTCACCCACGGCGAACTCGCCGGGAAGAGCACGCTGGTACCACTGGCGCCGGGCAGGTTGCTGTTGTCACCGGCATCGCCCGACGCGGCATAGGTGCCGATGCCCAGCAGGGCCGCCCGAGCGAGGACGTTGTTGACTGCGGTCAGGTAGCCAGGGTCGTTCGGCTCGCCGGCGGTGATGCCCCACGACGCGGAAATGATCGTCGTGTCGATCGACGTGTCGGCGACGGCCTTCGCCACGGTGTCGGGCAGCTTCGTGCAGTCCGGCGCGGCCGCGTAGACGATCGTCGCGTCCGGGGCGATCGTGTGCGCGGCCTGGATGTCCAGGGCCTGCTCCATGTTCCACAGGCCGACGTCACAGCCCTCCACCGTGGACCGCGGCGCGTACTGCTTGACGACGAACCGGCTGCTGGGCAGCTGCGGCACGCCGTTGGCGGCGAAGGCCCGGTTGGCGTCGGCGAGCGCCGTCGCCGAGTGGTAGGCGCCGACGATGACAATCGTCTGGCCCTGCCCACGATCGTTGGCGCCGAGGCCGTACATCGCGCGCAGCTGCGCGCCGTTGTAGCCACACAGCATGTTCGACTGTTTGCCGGCCGGGTACTTCTGCGGCACTGAGCCCTTGTTCCACTCACCGAAGTACGTCGAGCAATACTGGCCATCCGCAAGAGGCCGCACCGATGTGGCCGGACGGACCGACAGCGGCCTGGCGACCAGCGGAATCAGGCCAGTGACGGCCTGCACGTCCCCGCGGACCTTCGCCGGCACCCGCGGAGTGCTCGTCGCGGTCAGCGCCCGCACACCGTTGCGGGTCTCGGTGCGCAGGCCGACGCCGAACGCGGCACCGACGGCGCGGGCGCCGCCGGTCACGGTGAGCCGAGAGCCGGTCTCGTCCAGCCCGGTCACGGACAGCCCGGCCCGCTGCCCCCAAGCGGTCACCCGAGTCACCTGCGCGGGCGGGGCGCCGAACCGGTCGCGCAACTGCGCGCGGCCGAGCCGCTTGCCGTGCTGCTGGCTGGCCGGGTCGGCCACCGCGGCGGCGAGCTGTTCCAGCCCGGAAGGGTCGGCGCCGGCCAGATGGAGCGTGACCGTGACCTGCTGCCCGGCGGGTACCGTGCCACCGCCGGGCTGGACCGGCGTGGCCCGCGCCGGGGTTGTCGTGGCGGCGAACGCGACCACCACCCCGGCGGCGACGGAGAAGACGACACGTGCAAGGTGCATCGAAGGGTTTCCTTCCTTACCACCGGCGCATGGACGGCAGCAATCAGCACCGACCTTCGGGCGGTGCGGGGAACAGACTGGACGTGATCCGAGGTCGATCAGTCAGACCGGAACACCGGTCCGACGCATGAGCTGGGCCCGGAACCGATACGCCGCGACAACACAAAGCAGCGATCAGCCCACACCGACGGCCACGATCGCCGTGGCCCGCGACGCCCCGTGTGAACGCGTGAGCCCGGTCGATCCGACACATACGCAGACTCGCCGCGCAGACCTCCAGCCAATCACCCCGGGCCGACGGTTCGCGTTGGCACCGATCGAAACGGATGCAGGTCACGCCAAAGACAATCGCCGCTCGCCACCGCTCGCGGAATGTGTGACGAAGTGTGGCCCCGCGGTACCCAGGCCAACCACATAGGACCTCAACGGCGCAGCCTGCACTCCGGCGACCAGCCGTGCCAGCAACGTAGTAGCCCGCGGAGCTTGGGGCCCTTGTCGCCACGCTGGCGGGGCTTCAGGCCTCACGGAGCCGGTCAATGTTGCGCTGGTCAACGCGGTCAGCCGAACGGGGACTGGTCAACGCCCGCCACATCGCCTGCAACCGTGTGCAGACGGCCGGGTGCGCCATCGCCGTGACAAACACGACGCCCATCTCGACGGCGTCGTGTTCCCTCCCTGACCGCCTCCCCGCCGGCCAAGGCGGCGTAACCCCGCGTCCACCGCCGCATCGCGGGGTTCCCATGGGCGGCTGTTGAGACCTGAGGGTGACACGGGTGACAGGTCGTCCCCACCACTGCCTTGCCCACGCGGGTTCACGCGCGTCGAGCGACACGACTCTCGAGCATGTGCTACACACGAGAGACATAACCGGGGCACCTGTCACCCCTGTCACCCATCTCTCACGCCGTCGCCAACTTGTCCTGTCCGGGCGTAGGTGGCGGAGTCCGGCTCCACCTAGCGGATGATCTTGCGAGTTCCGCGGCTACGGTGGGGATCGCGGCGAATCGTGGCAACACGCCGATCCGACTCGGCCAGCGGAAGCCGTCGGGCACGGAATCCGCCAAGTAGAGCTGGACGATCGGTGGGTCAACCGTCCAGACCTACTTGGCGAGCTGCACGTCAACGCGCTCGAAGTCCGAGACCCTGAGCCGTACGCGACACCAACACACCAGGGACCGTGACCTCATTCGCGTACCCACTGGACCATCCCCAGCTGATCGCCACCGGCTGGTCAGGGAGTGGCGGTCAGGGCGGCGATTGCGAGACACAGGTCTCGCGTGTCGCTGATTGCCTGCCGCGCCCTGCGGCTCGGTGACGGTGAGCCGCTGGCCGAGCTGGACAGTGCTGGCCGACACCACGGTCAGGTACTTCCCATCGACGACACCGTCGCGGTGGATGAACACGTGCCGGACGGCCCACGTCTGCAGCAGCCGCTGCCAGACGGCCGGGTCCAGCCGCTGCCGCAGGTCTGGGTATCCATGGGTGACGAACAGGTCGGCAGCCGGATCGAGGCGCTGGAAGATGTTGCCCTTGCCCTGCAGCACCTGGTCGGCGTTGGCCACCGCCGCGCGGAACACCGCACCGGCGAGGGTTTCCACGATGCCGGCGAGGTTCTTCAGGGTGTCCACCCAGATGCGGGTGAACACGCCCTGCTCGCGCAAGTCGGCGGCGGCGGCCGCCGGGAGCTGAGTGAGCGCGTCGAGGCGGAAGGTTTCGGCGGCGAGCGCGTCGAGGGCGACGAGGTCGACCGGCAGCGGGCCGCACACCGGGCAGAACCGGTGCTCGCCGAACACCGCATAATGCAGGTCGCAGGCGGGACACTGCCGGACCCGGATGAGCTTCTCCTCGTCGATGCCGGGCAGCGGCTGCGGGTAGAACGGGCGGCTCCGGTAGCTGATGTGGATGCCGAACCCGCGGGAGCTCGGCCGGGGCCTGCTGATGCGCCGAAGCGCACCGTCGAGGACGTCATGCGTCCGCGGCATCGCCCAGGCGCTGACGGCGCTCATGGCCCGCTCGAGCTGCTGCGCGGTCATGAAGTCACTGGCCTCGGCCCGGTGGCCGCAGTAGACGCAGCACAGGCCCTGCTCGTCGGGCAGCGCCTGGTACTCGTCGGCGTCGATCCGGAACAGCTGGCTGCAGCTGGGGCACTGGCGGCCGAAGAAGCCGTGCTCGTCGACGGGTCGACGGGCATGCTGACCTGCATGTGGACGGTGTCGACGTCGACGTCGACGACTTCCGCGCCCTCGGGCAGACGCGTCTGGCTAGCCAGCGGCCGGCTCTGGTGCCACGGACGCCTGGCCGGCCGCCACGGGGTCACGCGGTTCATGGGATCCCATTGTGCCGGTCGGCGGCGACGTCATCACCCGGGTTCTGCCGCCGGCTGCGCTCATCTCAATGACCCGGGGTCCGCCGCGGCATCTGCGCAGCACGTTCAGGCCTGGAGCCGTCCGCGCAACTCGGACCAAACCTGCGCCGGGGCGGGGGCATGCCGGATCTCCTCAGCAACCCGAGCCGCCGCGGCGCCGTACGACAGGTCGGCGAGCACTTTGCCGACCGCCTCGCCGGCCTGGCCCGGCTCATCCACGACAAGGCCGGCCCCGACCGCCGCGACCCGCTCAGCATTCATCGGTTTCTCCGCCCCTTTCGGCCAGAGCACCATCGGGATGCCATGACTCATCGCGGCCAGCACGGTCCCCGCCCCGCCCGCCGCTACCACCGCCGCAACGCCGGCGGCGAGCAACTGGGCCATCGGTACGAAGCCAGTGAAACGAACGTTGTTCCGAATGTCGGCGAGGGGACGCGGGCAGCCCGGTGGGACCAACGCCAGCACCTCCACGTCGTCAAGCGCGGCGACGGCGTCCACGAGCGCGTCGAGCATCCCCGTGTCCAGCAGGACCGTCCCGAGGGTGACCAGCACGCGGGCCCGCCCCGGTTTGGTCGGCGGCAGGTCGACCGGCATGTCCGCAGCTGTCCCGGCATAGGCCCGGGCCCTGATCGGCAGCCGGTCAGGCGGCGGCGACCACCGCGGCGCATGCAGGAGCGGCGGCCACGGGTCAACGAGGGCCACCCGGCGCGCCCCCGCCAGGCCACGCTGCGCATAGCGCGGCGCTAGCAGGGCCTGCATGGCGGGCTCCAGGGGCGGTGGTGACACCGGCAGCCCGATGCCATGCTGAATCAACGGCACACGCAGCGCGGCCGCCACCATCGCACCGACAGCGTCGTATTCGTCGGCAACAATGACGTCGGCGCCGAACCCGCGCGCCTGAGCCACCGTCTCGTCGAAGGTCAGGTCCACCCGGGTGCTGGCGAAGAATGACGCCACCGGGAAGACATCACGCATATCCGACATGTCGGCACCGCCGGTGCGCCGGTCGTTCTCCTTCAGCAGCACGTCGACCTCCGGGCCGGTCGGCCGCACTGTAAGCCCGCCGACCAGGCGCGCCATCGACGGCGGGACGGCGACGGCTGCCTCGTCGCCGGCCTCAGCCGCCGCCTCAGCGAGCGGCAGCAAGGGCAGCACGTGGCCGTAGATCGGCGCCGCAGTGAACAACACACGCATGGTGTCACCTATCCAGCGGCACCGACACGGCCGGCCGAACTCGCCGCATCGAGGGCGTACGCCGACGGCAGCGGGTCCGGACCGGCATCACCGCCTGGCGAGCCGGCCGCCGCCGCGGGCCGACGAAGGCGCCAGGCGGGCCGGGGTTCAGCGCAAGGATTTTGATCATCGATGCTCCATCGGCGCAGCAGACATGGGCGAGCATGCCCCTGATCACGATGCCCGCACGCTCCCTTCCGACGCTACGGCTATTCGGTGGTCGTCACCGGCCGACGAGATGGCCCATTCCGGACGCGCCAGCGGCCGAGTCCGAGGATGTAGCGCAGGCGGCACGGGCCAACACCTGCGGCGTTGTCGAGCAAGTGGTACCGCTGCGCCCGTTCATGCTTGGGCCAGCCCTAGGTGTGGCCGTCGAGCTCGAGCAGGCTGATGCCCACGTATCGTCGAACGCCTTTGCCGCCGCGGGCGGTGGTCACACCGAGTTGCTGCAGCTGCTGTGTGAGCCGCTTGGCGTTGACCGGTAGCTCGTCGTTGTCCCGGCACCACTGTTCGTACGCCTCTCGCAACAGCGTCGTCGGCACCTGGACCAACGCTTGGTCGATCGCCAGATGGCAGCGGTCGGCGATGAATCGCCCGACGCTGTCCTGCTCACGCGCGTATGCCGCCGTCGCCGCCCGTACCGTGTCGGGTTCACCCGGACCGTCGCGCAGATAGGCGACCGCACCTCGGACGATCCACGCGAGGATAGCCGGCCCCTCCTCGTGCAGGCGCTCACGAAGCCGTGGATCCTGTCGCTCCGCGGGCACGGTGCGGGGAAACGGCAGCAGTCGCACCCGCCGCCAGAAACCCGGCCCGCCAACGCGGACGTCTGGACGGTGGTTGCCCAGGACCATCACGGTATGACTCGGTTCGAACGAGAACCAGTCGCCGCGCATGAACCTCGCGGGGATGATGTCTCCGCCGGTCAGCAGCTTGATCCTCGACTCGGCGAACCGCTGCCCCTCGTCGAGCTCGGAGCACACCACGAGCCGCGCGCCCGCGAGCTGCGCCAGTTCCGTCGGATGATCAGCATGCTGCCGCTGCACCAGCAGGTCTGATGAGGCAGCGATCGCATAGCCGGTACTGCCAATGCCCAATACGTGCATTGCTGTCTCGAACAACGTCGACTTCCCGTTCGCCCCGGAACCATAGGCGAAGGGCAACACCTGCTCCAGCACGGTGCCGACTGCGGCGACCCCAAGCAGGCGCTGCACATAGTCACGCAGCCCGAGGTCGTCGCCGAACGTGTCGGCCAGGAACCGCTCGAACACCTCAGCACGCCGGTCAAAGTCCACCCCGGCGGCAGTGCTACGCACGTGTAGCCGGGCCCGGTTCGCGGCCTGCACCTCGCCGGTGCGCAGGTCGACGATGCCGTCCGGGGTGTTCAGCTCGTACGGTTGGGCATCGAGCTTGTCGAGGTTGACCGTGATTGACGGATTCGTCCGCGCCAGCCTTGCGACGCCGGCAACACCTGCCGCCGAGCGAGCTTTGCTGCTGAACCGTCGCCATCGGCCCGATGTCGGCAACTGCCGGGCAAGCTCCAGCACGAACTGCCAGTGCAGGTCTGCTTCGTCCCAAACCCAGCGATGCCCTGCCCAGCGCAGCCAGCGGCCGACCTGCGGGCAGTACCGGAGATCCTGCCCATACCGGGCAAGCAGAGCCTGTGCCAGGCCGTCCTCGGTCGGCCCCCACGCCGCCGGTGGGGCTGCAGGAGCGTCCCTGCCATCCTGGCCAGCGGGCAACGCTGCGCTCCTCCCCGTTGATGACGACACCGGCAGCTGCCCCGCCACCCGCGATGAGCACTCGATCGACTCTCGCACCGGGTCGGGCGGCTACAGACATGGCGATGCAGCGGAAGGCAGCGGGCATATGACCGCGCCAATAGGACGCGGTCACCAACTAACTTCCGGATCAACACCGTACGAGCGCACTGCGCCTGACTGCGAGGCTCCGCCCGCAGTTGACACGTCGTTACACGTAGGCCAGCCGCGCTGTTCAGACCCAGCCTCCGAGAGCGGTCGCCGCAGATGGCATTCCAAAGCCGGGCACGCAACCACGGCATGCGCTGAGACTCGCTCGAGCTGGACACCGCCGTGGTCATGTCGGCGAACAACCTGATCGCCCGGGGTGGTACCGCTCGCCGCTCGTTGGTTGCGATCATCCAGCGGGACGCGGCATGCGCCTCTACGAATGGTGTTATGAGGGCACCTATCGCCCCCATCTGTGCGAATAGCCTTAAGCAGTGGGGAGTGACGTCGGACTCCAAGGTGTCGATGCATGCCTCAGACCCGGATCCGCGGTTAGGAAGGGTTAGGAAGGCACCTTCGCGTGGCGTAGATGAACGGATGCCTTACCCGCAGGGATGATTGGGCTTGTCGAGGGCTCAAGTCAGCTGCTGCAGGAAGGCACCCGTTCGGTGGAGAGCATACGTGGGTTGGCTGGTCGGGTTCGTATCGGCGCTGCGGACGCATCGCCACCAGTCCAGCGGACGAGGCGCTGGGGCTGCCGGGCGGGCTGATGCAGATCGGCGTCGCAGGGGTACTGGCCTCGCACTGGCCGGTGCCCGACGCATCCGCCGTCTTCCTGATGGCCCGGTTCTACGACTCCTGGAGGCGCGACCGGCTGGACCCATGCGCCGCGCTGACGGCCGCGCAGCGCTGGCTGCGGCGGGCCACCTGGGCCGAGCTGGAGTCCTACCTGCCGGGGGTGCTCCCGCCGCCCGCCGACCCGGTGGTGTCGCCGGAGGCCCGGCTGCGCAGCCGTCCGCTCAGCCACCCGTACCACTGGGCGGCGTTCGCGGTCAGCGGCTGCTGAAGACCACGCGATTCAATCGGTGAGACCTCGCCAATGGCCACCTCAGGGCGAGCCCCGGCCGGTGCCGTGTTGTCGCGCAATCGACCCGTCCGCGTTGAGGCCGAACCTGCTCACCGCCTCCTGGTCGGCCGCCTCCTGGAACAGGATCGGTATGAAGTTCTCGGCCCACGCGAAGATCCCAGCGTCGACGTCCGCGCGTAGCTCATCGATGGCACCCAGCTTGATCAGCGTGTCGGCCAGCCGGTTCGCGGCGGCCATGTTGCCGGCATCAGCGCTCGTTCGCAACGCGTCGACGCCACGCTCGGCCAGGAGATCGACAAGGACCTGTCCGGAAGAGTAGCCGGACCTGGCTTCGTCGTTCTCCAGTACGGTGATCGCCTCGTCGATGCGTCCCTGCGCAGCCAGGAGGCGGGCCAGCGCGTCGGCGGCTGTGCGCGCATTGCCCGACTCGACGAGAGCCCGCAGCTCGTCGACGCGTTCGAGCTTCACCAGCAGGTCGACGAGTGTGACGTCACCGTGGATGGTGGTCCGCAGTACCGCGATCGCTTCGTCGACGTGTCCCTGCTCGATCAGCAGTTCGCCCAGGTGCTGACCGGCCCTGTCATCGCCCGCCTCGCTACGAGCGCGAAGGGCGTCGACGCGGCCGAGTTCCCGGAGCAGTTCGGCCAGGCGCGCCTCGGCGTAGACCGGCGAGTCGCCGACCAGTGGTCCCTGAGCCTCGCGGAGCCTACCGGCGTCCACGCGTCTGCGCAGGACCTCGATCGCCTCGTCGGCGCGACCCTGCCCGAGCAACAGCTCGGACAGACGCTGACTGTTCCGCAGATCGCCGGCGTCGATGCCGATGCGCAGTACCTCGATCGCTTCCTCGATGCGGCCCGCCGCGCCCAGCAGGTCGGCGAGGCGGTTGCTGCCCCGCAGGTCACCGGCATCGACCGCGAGGCGCAGCAGCAGCATCGCCTCGTCGGCGCGTCCTTGCTTCACCAGACGGTCGGCCAGGCACAGGCGGGCACGCCAGTCGTCGGTTTCGGCGGCGGCTTCCAGCTCGCTTTCTGTCCGGTTGGCCAGCAGGTCGTCCAGGAGCCCGGCCGATGAACCGTCGCCGCGGTCGGCGCGGTCGCGCAGCACGTCGATGGCCTCGGCGTGCCGACCCTGACCGGTCAGCAGCGTGGCCAACCGCTTGACAGCCTCCGCATCTTCGGCATCCATGATCTTGTGGTACCAGGGTTCGGTGCGAATGCGCGCGTCCGGGGTCTCTTCCGGTACCGCGATCAGCGGGCGTTGCTCCGAGCGACGCTGCAACACCTCGATCGCCTCGTCGACATTGCCCTGTTCGACCAGCAGCGGCGCCAGCCTGTAGGCGGCGTAGCCGTCGCCGGCCCCGGCACGGTTACGCAACTCATCGGTGCGCTCCTTCACCACCAGCAGGTCGACCAACCGGCGCTGGGCTTCCCGGTGGCCGCCCCGGGCGCAGTACCGCAACGCATCGATCGCCTCGTCGGTGCGGCCCTGCCCGAGCACGATGTCGGCCAGCCGCCGGACCACATCACTCCGGCCCGCGTGGATACGGACGTACAGCGGCTCGGCGTACTGATAAAGCAGCCGTTTGTCCGCGCTCGCGGCGAGACGCTCGACGTCGTCCGGGGCGTGGTCGTGGTCGACCAGAGCCTTCCAGGCGAGCGCCGGCAGGCGGACGCTGCGTCGTTGGTGGACGAGGCGTTGCAGGAGGTAGTCGGCAACCAGGTAGCCGATGACCTCGCGACGCTCATCGTTGGTCACGGCCGCCAACGGCGCGGTTGCCCGGTCGTGTGGACGATCGGCGCTGGTGAGTTCCGCCAGTGCTGGGCCGAACCAGGAGTCGTCGGGGTGCGCAGTGGACAGGTAACCGCGGGCGGCCTTGCAGAGTAACTGCTCGGCCACCGGGGTCCAGAGACCGACCCGGCGGGCGTCGATGGCCGCGTCGAGGATGGCGCGCTGTTCCTGGCTGGCCTGCTCGTAGCGGCGGACGAGTTCGGGAGCCCCGGCCAGTACCTCGGTGACCTTGTAGTTGGTGTCGGCCACCGCCGTGTGCAATCGTGGGTCGCGGTCGGCCAGCCGCGCGGCGGCCTGCCGCTCCGCTGCGGAGAACGGCTCGAGTGTGAGTTCGTTCAGCCGGGAGTTGTTCAGGATGTCCATCGCGTCGGGAAATCGCGGCCGCACGCGATCACTGTTGTTGTCCTGATCGAGGGCACGGAGTTCGGCTTTGTACTCCGGCCAGAGCGTGCCGACGATCACGACCGGGTCGTCCGCGCCGAGCAGGCGCCGCACGGCAGCTGAACTGATCGGAGTCGATCCCGCCGTGAGGTAGGGGCCGGCGAGGAACCGTTGCAGCTCGTCGAGCCAAACGATCAGCCGGCGTGGCCGGTGGCGGGCCTCCGCGACACGGTTGACCCGGTTGCCGTCGCCGAGGTCGGGTGCGAGCACCTCGAAGTCGGGCAAGACCTCGCGGGCCGCCTCGTACAGCAGGCGGGTCTTCCCCACGCAGGAGTTGCCGACCATCACGATGAACCCGCCCTCATTCCGAGCCCGGTGAAGGAGCTGACGCAGCAGCGGCAGCCGGTCGCGGTCCACGAAGGTCGGCAGGTCCCGGTCCAGGCCATGCGCTCCCTCCGGCGCGGTTGTGCGCCGCGACGGCCACGGCGCGTACCACCGGAACCGCCGGCGGCCCTTCGCAGTCCCGGCGAAGGCCTCGTGACCCGGCGGCAGTTGGATCGCCGGATGCACCCGCAACTGCAGCGCGGGGATGTCGCGCATCAGGCGCAGGGAACCGTCGACGTCCTCGTCCCCGCGCGAGGCGTGCGGCTCCAGAACACCGCGGCGGCCCTGGTACAGCTGCAGCACCCCGATGCTCGTGGACGTCACGAGCGCAGCGACCCCGATGAACATGCTCAGGACGCTGCTGTAGCTGTCCTTCACGCCAAGATCGGCGTCGAGAAAGACCGCCGCCGTCCGCACCAGCCCGGGAGCCCACCACCAGCCGGCGACACCCAGTATCCCGACGACAAAGACGACGGCCAGGGCCGGCCACAGCCGCCGAGCCCGGACGCTCATACCTGGCTGGTCGGGCATAAGGTCCACCGCCACCTTTGAACGCGACGCCACCGAGACGACCCGATCAAGATAGCCATCTACGTGGGCACAATGAAACCGTCGCTGCCCGGGACACGGCTGCCTTTCTTGGCGCGACGCTATGCGGCAGGTCGACCGGCGGCGGTTTAGGCGGGTTGGTCGCGGTTCACGGTCGGCTCCGGCGCCGGTGCGGCACGACTACCGCGGACCCCGGCGTTGCTGGCGTGTCAGACATCAGAGCGGACCGGCGACCGATCCACCCAATTCACGAGGCACGTCCGGCTCTTCGACGGTTGGCTGGACCAATGCCGCAAGACTTTCCCAGCCCGTCGATCGGGCATTCGGTAGTGCTCGCCGGACAGTGGGCTACAAGGCGTTGACCTGATGTCGTCCCATGGGTTGATCGGAAGGTAGCGCCGCACCTACTAGACTCACGCACCTGGTCACCACGTGTGACACCGCCGAGAGGGGTGCTTCGCTGATGCAGGAGGGTCGTTGGACGACGGTCACCCCCTCCCAGTTCGTCCACGAACGGGAGGCCCTCGCCCACGTCCAACAGCTCCTGCCGGACGCCGAACCGTACCGAGCCTGGTCGAACTTTACATTCACGGCCGATACCGGACACGTATACGAGGTTGATCTTCTTGTTGCCACGCCCAGCGGGCTCTACCTCATCGAGATCAAAAGCCTCCGTGGCCGATTGACCAACAGCGGCTCAAACTGGCTACTCGGCGGTGGTGAGGGCACCCGCACCTTCGACAACCCGCTGCACCTGGCTGATGCTAAGGCAAAGCGTCTGCGTTCACTCCTGGGTAAGGCCGCGGGCAACAACGTCAAGGTGCCGTTCATCCAGGCCGCGGTGTTCTTGTCCGTGCCGAGCCTGCAAATCGCTCTCTCCGACAACCAACTGCATTGGGTGTACGGGCCGGAGGGCACCACCCAGCACCAGTTGCCGCACGTCGGCTCGGACCTGTTGCTGCGTCCGCCGATGGACGAGCACCGCCGGGTTACCCCGAGCACGTCGAGAGCACTGCCGGAGCTGCTCAAGAAGGTCGGCATCGCCCGCAGCCGGAAGCACTACCAAATCGGCTCATGGCAGCTTGCTGCCAAGCCGATCGATCAGGGCCCAACCTGGCAGGACCACCTCGCTCGGCACAGCCAGCTCGACAACGAACACCGGCGAGTCCGGATCTACCTCGTCGAACGCAATGCCGTGCAATCGGAGCGGGCCAGCATCGACCGGGCCGCGAAACGCGAGATGCTGGCCTTGCACGGCATCAACCACCCGGGCATCGTGCAGGTCGATGCCCTGGAGCAGCATGAAGCCGGCCCGGCGCTGGTGTTCCGGTACGACCCTCGGTCACTGCGGCTGGACCACTACCTGGCGCAGTACGGCGCGAAACTCGACGTCGCCACCAGGGTCGGTATGGTCCGCCAGCTCAGCGAGGCCCTGGCCTACGCGCACGGCCGGCACCTGCACCACCGTGCCCTGTCAGCGCGCAGCGTGCTCATCACACCGGGTCCCCGTCGGCGGGGCAGCGAAGAAGAGGCGTGGCTGCGCCCGCACCTGCAGATCAGCGATTGGCAGACCGCCAGCCGCAGCACCGACTCCAACGCCGGCTCCTCGGCGGCAGGCCCGCTGCTGGTCTCCCCCACCTCGCACGTCAACGCCCACATCGAGCAATCCGCACAGGGGTACCTCGCACCGGAGATCGCCACGCCGGAGGCCGACCCGGTGGCATTGGACGTGTTCGGTCTCGGCACGGTCACCTACCTGCTGCTCGCCGGCAAGCCGCCGGCGAACACCCGCGCTGAGCTGCTCGCCCGCCTCGCCAACGACAACGGGCTGCGCCCGTCGGCCGACGCCGACTCGGTCTCCGAGTTCATGGACGAGGTGGTACAGGCCGCCACCGCACCGCAACCGGCCCAGCGGCTGTCGACCATCGCCGAGTTCAACGAAATGCTGGAACTCGTCGAGAACGAGCTGACCGCACCCGAGCCTCCGGCCGTCTCGGTGTCGGTCCACCCAGAAGTCGAGCAGCCCGACGACGCGGACCTGCTCGAGGCACGCGGTGGTGACGTCTTCGGCGAATGGCGCATCGAACGCCGACTCGGGACCGGTTCGACCAGCCGGGCCTTCCTCGCCCGGAACCTCGGCTCGACCTCCGAGACGCTGGTCGTGCTGAAAGCTGCGCTGTCCGACGAGAAAGCCACCCGTCTCGAACACGAGGCGGCGGTACTGCGCAAACTCGTCGACTCCAGGATCATCCGCCTGGCCCGACAGGAGCCGATCCCGCTCGGACGCCGCACCGTGCTGGTGCTGGACCACGCCGGAGACCTGACCGTCGCCCGCAAGCTCCGCGAGGACGGCCGGCTCACCGTCGACGAGCTCGAAACCTACAGCGAGTACCTTTTCGGGGCCGTCGACTACCTCGACGGCGAGGGCGTCCACCACCGCGACATCAAGCCCGACAACATCGCGATCCGCGTACGGCCCAACCGAACCCGGCAACTGGTCCTCTTCGACTTCTCACTCGCGGCGACCGACGTCAAGCAGACCACCGCCGGCACGCCCCGCTACCTCGACCCGTTCATCGGCACCGTGCACCGCCCGGTCTACGACGCGCACGCCGAGCGGTACGCGGTGGCCGTCACCCTCCACGAGATGGCCTCGGGTGAGCTGCCAGTATGGGGCGACGGGGTCACCGAGCCGCAGTTCACCGAGGGCCGGATCACCCTGGCGAGCGAGGCCTTCGACCCGGCCATCCGCGACGGGCTCGTCGAATTCTTCCACCGCTCACTGGACCGCGACGCCAAACGACGCTTCGAAACGCTGAAGGAAATGCGGGACGCCTGGCTCCAGGTCTTCCGCAAGGCCGACGCCACCGTCCCCGTCGGCTCACGCCATCCCGAGACCGACGACGAAACCGCGGACGCCGAGATCCTTGCCAGCACCCGGGACGCGGCCGCGGCCGCAGCCACCCGGGCCACCTCACTAGAGGCTGCCGGCCTCAGCCCCCGGGCGATCTCAGCCGCGCACCGGCTCGACGCCACGACCGTCGGGCGACTGCTCGGCCTCGCCGGCAAGGTCCTGTTCAACCTTCCCGGCATGGGCGCCAAGACGCGCCAGGAGCTGCAGCGGCGGATCAAGGAATGGCGCACCAGGCTCGGCGAGCAGGAGCCGACGCCGCAGGACCCCACCGAACGCAAAGCCGCCAAGGACGAGATCGCCGCGGGTGGACCGGTCGATGCCGAACTCGCCCGCGTCGGGATCGACGCGATCGCGGCGTTGCTGCTGCCTCCGGTACCGAAGCATGGAAAACCTTCGACAGAGGCCGAGGGGGTCCGCCTGCTGCTCAGGCTTCCCGACGCCGGAGGACACTTGCCGGCGCTGCCGGCGTGGCCGCAGCAACCCGCGGTGGCGAAGCAGCTGAAGGTCACGTCGGGCCGGGTCGCACAGATCCTCATCAAACAGCGGAAGCGCTGGGCAGCCGAACCGGTGGTCGCCGATGTCCGCGCCGAGATCCTGACCATCCTCGGCGACAACGGCCGCGTCATGGGCGTCCATGAGCTTGCTGCGGTGCTGCTGAGCCGCCGGGGCTCGGCCCGCACCGGCGACGAGCTGCGCCTCGCCCTCGCGAACGCGGCGGTGCGCGGCGCCGTGGAGGTCGACACGCTCGCCGAGGAGCCGCGCCTCAAGACCCGCCGGCACGGCGACACCCTACTCGTCGCGTTGGAGGTCGGTCGCGACGAGAGCCCCAACACCCCGTCCGCACCGGCGCTGCTCGACTATGCCGACGCGCTCGGCGCCGTCGCCGACCGGCTGGCCGCGCTGGACGTGCTACCCAGCCCGGCCACCGTGCTACGTGAACTCACCGCGATACCGCCGCCGGCCGGCGCGGCCCTGGACGAGCGGCGTCTCGTCCAGCTCGCCGCGGTGGCGTCCAGGACCGCTGCGGCGAGTCCTCGGCTGGAGATCTACTCGAAGACGCTCGACCCGGTCCGCGCGCTGCGCTTGGCCCAGGCAGGCGTGGTGCCGCCGTCGATCACCGACCCGCCGGTCGGCCTGCGGCCGACGCAGATCCAGCAGCGGGTATCGGCCCGGTTCCCCGACTTGCTACCCCTTCCGCCACACCCCAAGCTCGACACGCTCCTCACGGACGCGGGGTTTCAGCTGCAATGGCGCGACGGTCAGTACCTTCCGCCGCGCTCGGCCGCCTCGTCCTCGGCGTCGCTGGTCAACCGTCGCCGGTCGACACGAGTCACCGGTGCGCATTGGACCGTCGTGGACTCCCCCGAGCTGGCCGCCGCGCTGCGCGCCGAGGAGCGACTCGACAGTGCCAGGACCGGCGGGTTCCGAGCCCTCACCGTCCGGGTGGACCGCGCGAACGCCGCACAGCGCGAGCTGACCAACCGGTTCGACGCCCGCGCGCTCAACGTCGCCGCGATGTTCATGACCGCGTTGCGCGAGCTCGTCGCCGCGAAAGCGAAACCCACCTGGGAAACGGTGCTGCGCGCCGACACCGCGCCGCCGGGCTCGCGCGACGCGATCAAACTGGCGGAGTACATGAAGAACGCCTGGACGGCCGTCCGGCCGAAGCTGCTCGCCCAACTGAACATGGACTGTGTTCTCCTGCTGCACGACGCTGCCCTGCTGCCCCGCTACGGCGCGATGGACCTCCTGCACGAGCTGACCACCCTGGCCGAATCCGGCGCCGGGGCGGCCTGGCTGCTCTGCCCGGTCGACGACCCGGGCGCCCTACCCCGCCTCGACGGCACCGTCGTGCCGGTCGGCGACAACCAGTGGATCCCGCTGCCCGACACCTGGGTGGCCAACGAACACCGAAGTGGAGCACAAGCGTCGTGATCGACCGTCAGGACCTGCTCGCCGACCTCAAGAAGCAGGTCAAGCTCCTGGAGACCGACCTGCGCGACCAGGTGACGGCCGTCCCGAAAGTGTTCGAACGCCTCGACACCGAGTACAAGCGAGCGTTCAAGATCGGCCGGACCGCGGCGACCTGGGCCGCATGGCGCGACGAGCGAGTCACGCAGGCCGCGGTGGCGTGGGTGCTCGGCACCGTGTTCGTGCGATTCTGCGAGGACAACGGGCTGTTGGAGCAGGTGTACCTCGCCGGCCCCACCGTCGAACGGATGACCCACGCCGAGGAGGCGCAGGAGGACTTCTTCCGGCTCAAGCCCGCCGAGACCGACCGCAGCTGGATCCTGGAAGGCTTCGAAGCGATCGGCTCCACCCAGGCAGGGAAGCTGCTCTTCGACGAGCGACACAACGCGGCGTACCAGATCCCGTTGTCAGCCGACGCGGCGAAGGCGCTGATTGGCTTCTGGCGGCGGCGCGGGGAAGACGGCATCCTCATCCACGACTTCACCGACGTGGCGTGGGACACGCGGTTCCTCGGCGATCTGTACCAGGACCTGTCGGAGAGCGCCCGGAAGACCTACGCGCTGCTGCAGACCCCAGCGTTCGTCGAGGAGTTCATCCTCGACCTGACGCTGACACCAGCGATCGATGAATTCGGCTATGACGTCGTCAAGATGATCGACCCGACTTGCGGCTCCGGACACTTCCTACTGGGGGCGTTCCACCGGCTAGTGAAGGAGTGGGAGCAGGCGGGCAAGGAGCCGCACGAGCGGGTGCGGTTGGCGCTGGACGCGGTGCACGGCGTGGACATCAATCCGTTCGCAGTTGCAATCGCCCGCTTCCGACTCCTGCTGGCGGCATTAAAAGAGGCAGGCGTTAGTTCATTTCACATAGGGCGCAAATTTCACTTCCCCATAAACATCGCCATCGGCGATTCACTAATTAAAGACCGGCAGCTAAATTTGTTTGACAACACCGACGAGCTGGCGGAGTTCCGATACGTCACCGAAGATTTGGATGAATTCCCGAAGATCCTGAGCAGCCGCTATCACGTTGTCGCAGGCAATCCACCGTACATCACAGTAAAAGATCGCTCCCTAAGCGACGTGTACCGGAAAACCTACAGGCATGCGGTTGGGGCTTACACACTGTCAATACCATTCGCCCAACGGTTCTTCGAACTAGCCACTCAGGAAAGTGCCGACTTCAGGCGCGGCTACGTCGGACAAATCACTGCAAACTCGTTCATGCGCCAGAATTTCGGAAAATCGCTCATTGAAGATTACTTTGCTAAGCAAGTAAATATTACTCATGTCATTGATTCATCGGGTGCTTACATTCCGGGACACGGAACCCCGACCGTTATTATCTTCGGCCGACCATCCCAAAAGGAAATGGCGCCTTCTGTTACGGTAGTTCATAGCCGTCGCGGAGAGCCCGGGGTGCCCGAAGAGGCCGCAGAGGGGAGAGTATGGACATCGATAGTAAATTCTGTTCGATACGGCCTCAGCAGCGAATGGACTGAAATATCGACAAGTCCCCGGAGCAGGCTAACCTCTCACCCCTGGAGCCTGGGCGGAGCAGACTCAGATGAGCTACGGAGGATGCTGGAAGCTTCCTCTGAATGTCGAATTGGCAGTCAGGTGGAGATTGGAACAAGCGCCGTACCAAGAGAGCATGAAGCGTTCGGCGTCGGCAGAAGAACGCTGAAGCGAGCCGGCGTACCGCCAGAATATCGACGCGCACTCATCGGTGGAGAAAGCCTACGAGAATGGGTCATTCTCAATGAGCAAGAAGCCCTCTGGCCGTACACACTGCCGTCCCTAGATCATGCACACGACGCCACAATAGTGAAGTTTCTGTGGCCATACAAAACGCCTCTGGCAACTAGGATGGTCTTCGGAAAGACGCAGGAGGAAAGGGGTCTTCCATGGACCGCCTACTCCATGTTCTTCAACCGGCGTTTCAATGGAGCCAGTATTTCGTTTCCGGTAGTTGCTACACATCCCAGTTTTGTCCTGGATTTAGAGCAGCGAGTCTTCAAGCAGTCGGCACCAGTAATTAAGCTCCCCGAGGCTGCTAGCAAGGACGATCATCTTCGACTCCTTGGCGTTCTGAACAGTTCCACCGCGTGCTTCTGGCTCAAACAGGTCAGTCACGACAAGGGAAGCCAGGGAGTTAACGAAGGGTTCAAGAGCCAGGACTGGGAACGATTCTACGAGTTCACCGGCACTAAGCTGCAGGACTTCCCGCTGCCGAGCGAGTTTCCGACGGAGCTTGCAACCGAGCTGGATGAACTCGCGCAACATCTGACCGCGTTAGACCCTTCGACGAGCGCCTCGGCCTCCGTGCCGACTCGCGAACGCCTCGCCGCGGCCCGCACCGAGTGGCACTCGACGCGTGCACGGATGATTACGTTCCAGGAGGAGTTGGACTGGCATGTCTACTCCCTCTACGGCCTCCTCGACGACCTTCGCGCGCCTGGGGACTCCGTGCCCGAGCTGCGGTTCGGCGAGCGGGCGTTCGAGATTGTCCTCGCGCGGCGCATGGCCGCCGGTGACGTCGAGACGCAGTGGTTCGCCCGGCATGGGTCGACGCCGACCACGGAGCTGCCCGAGCACTGGGCGCCGGAGTACAAGGCCGTCGTCGAGCGACGCGTTGCCGTCATCGAGTCCAACCGCAGCATCGGGCTGATCGAGCGGCCGGAGTGTAAGCGTCGCTGGTCGATCGAGGGTTGGGACGCCTTGCAGGAGAAGGCGCTTCGCAACTGGCTGCTCGACCGGTGCGAGATCCGTGACCTGTGGTTCCAGACGGTCGATGGAATGGAGCAGCCGCGTCCCGTAACCGTGAGCCAGTTGGCCGACGAGTTGCGCCGGGACGCCGACGTGCTCGCCGTCGCCGAGCTATACGCGCCGGGCAAGGACTTCGCGAAGGTAATCGCGGAGCTAGTCACGGACGAGCACGTTCCGTACCTGGCCGCGCTGCGCTACAAGGACAGCGGGCTGGACAAGCGCGCCGACTGGGAGGCGGTCTGGGATCTGCAGCGGGCCGAGGACGCCGCCAAGGATGAGCCGGCCAAGAGGAAGATCCGTGAGACGATCCCAGTGCCGCCGAAGTACGGCTCGGGCGACTTCCTGAAGGCCAGCTACTGGCGCAACCGCGGCAAGCTGGACGTACCGAAGGAGCAGTTCATCTCCTATCCCCTGGCGAGCCCCGACGGTGACCCGTCGCTACTGCTCGGCTGGGCGGGCTGGGACTCCCGGGAGCAGGCGCAGGCGCTCGCCACGTTGATCGTTGACCGGGAACAGAGCGAGGCGTGGTCCGCGGACCGCCTGACGCCGCTGCTGGCGGGTCTGCGGGAGGTGCTTCCGTGGGTAAAGCAGTGGCACAACGACTTCGACCCGCTCTATGGCGGCTCACCGGCCGACATCTACGAGGCGCACCTGTCGGAGGTTGCCGGCCGACTGCACGTCACCGATGCCGCTATGTCGAACTGGCGCCCGCCAAAGGCCGCCCGGGGCCGCAGGCCGGCGGACACGACATGACCACTGTGCGGCAGTCGGCACTGCTGTGGCCGGCCTGCCCTGCACCGTCCCCGACATGTCGTGACCTTTTGGATACGCTGATCTGGCGGACGGGTCATGTATCGACCGTGACCGGCACGCTACGGTGACGACCATGGCATCGACGACCCCGCCGCTGCTCCGCGAGCTGATCCACATTCCTGAGCGGTCCAGCCAGAGCGATTTCGTCCTGAAACTCGTCGACGGCGTCACCGATCCGCAGGAGACGCTGCGGGAATACGTGATCACCGATCGTCTGGTCGACAACTTCGACCAAGCGCTCACGCTCATCGCCGGTGCGCTCGGCGGCGGGTCAAAGGCCGCGTACCTGCACGGCTCGTTCGGTGCCGGTAAGTCGCACTTCATGGCGGTGCTGCACGCGCTGCTGCGGGGCGAGCCGGCCGCTCGGGGGCGCGACGAGTTCGCCCGGCTGCTGGGCAGGCACGACGCGTGGCTTTCGGGGAAGAACTTCCTGCTCGTGCCGTTCCACCTGCTCGGCGCGAAGTCGCTGGAGCAGCGGGTGCTCGGTGGCTATGTCGAGCACGTCCGGCGGTTGCACCCGGATGCGCCCATTCCGGCCGTCCACCGCACCGATGCGTTGCTGGACAGCGCCCGGTACCAGCGCAAGACGATGGGCGACGCAGCGTTCATCAACGGCCTGCCCGGCGGCGACGACGAGTGGGGCGACGAGGAGACTTGGACGCCCGACCGGCTCGACGCGGCGTTCGCCGCGCCGGCGGACGACGAGGACCGTCAGAAGCTCGTCAACGACCTGCTGATGACGTGGAACCGGGGGTTCTTCACCAACGCGCAGGAGGATGCCGAGGGCTTCGTCTCACTCGACCGGGGCCTGACCGAGATCAGTCGGCACGCCAAGGCGCTGGGCTATGACGGGCTGGTGCTCTTCCTCGACGAGCTGATCCTGTGGCTGGCCAACTCCATAGCCGACGAGAAGTTCGTCGCCCGGGAGATCCAGAAAATCACGAACTTCGTCGAGGGTGGCGACGCCCGGCGCCCGATCCCGATCGTCAGCTTCATCGCCCGGCAGCGCGACCTGCGGGAGCTGGTCGGCAACGACGTGACCGGCGCGACCGAGCTGGGGTTCATGGACACGCTCAACCTGGCCAGTGGCCGGTTCGAGGTGATCACGCTCGAGGACCGCAACCTGCCGGACATCGCCCGGCAGCGGCTGCTCAAGCCGCTCACCGACGACGCCGGCGCCCAGATCGGTACTGCGTTCGAGCGCACCACGAAGGAGGTGCGCCGCGACGTCTTCGACACGCTCATGGGTGCCGATGGCGCGGACATCGCGGCGTTCCGGGCCACGTACCCGTTCAGCCCGGCGTTCATCAGCACACTCGTGCACGTCTCCAGCGCCCTGCAGCGGTCGCGGACCGCGTTGAAGCTCATGCGGGACCTGCTGGTCGAGCGCCGCGACGACCTGCGGCTCGGGCAACTCGTGCCACTCGGTGACCTGTACGAGGTGATCAGCCGGGGCGGCGACCAGCCGTTCACCGAGAAGTTGAAGATCGAGTTCGAGACGGCGCAGCGGTTGTACCAGGGGCGGCTCCGCCCGTACCTGCTGAGCGTTTATGGGATCGGCGAGGACGACGTGGAGCGGGTCCGCCGCGGCGCGGACGTGCCGGCGGACCTGGCCGGCCGGGTCCGGGTCTTCACCGGCGACGACCGCATCGTCAAGACGCTGTTGCTGTCGGCGCTGGCGCCGACCGTGCCAGCGCTGCGGAACCTCACCGCCCGGCGGCTGTCCGCGCTGAACCACGGCAGTATCACCAGCCCGATCCCCGGTGGCGAGGTTGCGCAGGTCATGCGCAAGATCGACGACTGGGCGGGCCATTTCGGCGAGATCAAGAAGATCGGCGTGGACGATCCCGTCGTGTCGCTCGAGCTCGTCGGTGTCGACGTGGACAGCGTGCTGCAGTCCGCGCACCACTTCGACAACCTGGGCAACCGCCGCTCGATGGTGAAACGGCTGCTCTGGGAGGAGCTGGGCATCACCGAGTCCGGCCAATACGTCGACACGGCCGACCTGACCTGGCGCGGCAGCCGGCGGCAGCTCGAAGTGATCTTCGGCAACGTGCGGGACGAGAACAACATCCGCGACGACGCCTTTCACCCGCTGGACCCGAACGCGTGGCGGTTGATCGTCGATTACCCGTTCGACGAGGGCAACCACAGCCCGGCCGACGACCGCGACCGGGTGCGCCGCCTCGGCGACCGCATCCAGCCGCGGACGGTCTGCTGGATCCCGTCGGCGTTCACCACCGACCGCCTCAACGACCTGGGCCGGCTGGTCATCATCGACGCGGTCCTCAGCGGCCAGCGATTCGACAGCCACGCCCAGCACCTGAGCAAGGACGACCGGCGCCGGGCGTTCGACACCCTGCGCAGCCAGCGGGACGCGCTGATGAGCCGCATGCGAACCCTGCTGCGTCAGGCATACGGGCTGGCAGCCAAGCAGCCGACCGACGTGGGCGTCGCGTACCACGACCACGTGCTGTCCCTTAGGCCAGACCTCATGCCGACGTTGCCGGTCGGCGCGGCGTTCAAGCAGGCGTTACACGCGCTGGCCGACCAGATGCTGGCTAACCAGTTCCCGGCCCATCCCGACTTCGACCCCGATCGCAACGGCACGGTCGTCAAGCCCGCGGACCTGAAGCTGGTCCTCGAGGTCGTCCGGCAGGCGATCGACTCCCCCGAAGGCCGGGTCGAGGTGGAGCGCAAGGACCGCCTCACGGTCCGCCGGATCGCCAACCCGCTGCGGCTGGGTGAGATGCACGAGTCGGCGTTCGTGATCGGACGGCACTGGGTGCAGCACTTCCACCAGAAGGCGGCCCAGGCGAACACTACCGGCGACCTCAAGGTCGACGATTTGCTCCAGTGGTTGGACGAGCCGCACCCGTACGGGCTGGAGCAGAACGTCGCCGGCCTGGTCCTCATGTGCTTCGCCGAGCAGACCGACCGGGCGTGGCTGCAGCAAGGTGGAGTGCTCAACCCCCCGCCGGACCTCACCAGCATCCGCAGGCACTACACGCTACGGGAGCAGGCGCTGCCGTCCGACGAGCACTGGCAGGCGGCGGTTCGCCGGTCGATGGATCTGTTCGGGGTGACGACGCCCGGCCCACGACGGGGCCGGCTCGTGGCGTTGCTCGTCCGGGACGTCTCCGCCGAGGCGGCGCGGTACCGCGACAGCGCCCACCGGCTCCTCGACCGATTGGAGGCGCACCAGGAGCGGCTCGGCCTCTCCCCGGGCGAGGGACGCCTGCACACCGCCCAGGTCGCGGCCGATCTGGTCGACGGGCTGCACTCCCGGGCGAGCACCGTCGAGGTCATCACGCACCTGGCGACCGCGGATCTCGGCGGGCCCGCCGACCGGTGCGGCGCGAGCATCAAGTCGGCCACCGTCAACGCGCAGGCCCTGGACCAGATGGACTGGAGCTCGCTGGAGCTGATCGAGCAACTGCCCGCGCCGTTCGGTCAGGAAGGCCGGGAGATCGTCGACGAGCTGCGGACCGTCGCGCGCGCGGACGAGCTGACCATGCGGGTGAAACTCGCGCCGGCACTCGCCACCGCCAAGTCCAAGGCGTCGGCCCTGCTCAAGCGCGCCATCGTCACGCCGCCACCGCCACCGCCGCCGGGCGGGAAAATCACCAGGCACGACTCCGTCACCACCGACAACGTGCTCCAGGTCAGCGAGGAGCTGCGCACGGCTATCATGGCGAAGCCGGGCAAGCGGTTCACAGTGACCTGGCAGGAGACCGGATGACGGCTGCGCACACAACCCGCACCCGCGTCATGCACGTCACCTCGGCGGCGCTCACCCGCAAGATCGAGCAGCAGTTCGCCCGGCACCGCCGAGGCACCGACGGCCCCGCCCCGGTGATCCTGCTGCGCGCCGAGCCACAGTGGACCGCCGAAACGGTGCTAACGCTCGCCGACGGCACCCGGATCGGCGTGACGACGGCGAACTCGACCCTCGCGGTCTGGGACCACCTCGTCAGGCATCTCACCACCGGGGCCACCGACCCGCTGGTGGTGTTGACCGACCTGTCCGACACCGAGCTCGGGCCCGGCATCCTCAGCCAGGTGTTCCGCAACAGGGGCATCGAGGTCGAGCCGTGGTCGTTGATCGCCGACTGCTTCGGCGCGCAGCGGATCGACCCGCGACTGGCCAACGAACGGTGGGCGGGCGTGGCCCTGATCGATGCGATGCCGAGCACCGGATGGCCGAAGCTGTCCGGCACGCTGCTCACCCGGGACGTGGCGCTGAGCTGCCTCGCCATCGCGCGGCTCGGCCTGAGCGCCGCGGATGGTGACGCCGAAAACCTCGACGATGCCGCGTTGCTGCGGTGGACGCTGCGGCCCGAAGCCTCCGCCGCGCTCACCAACCTGCCGGCCGACGAACGGGCCGGGCTGCAGGCGTGGCTGGTGGAGCGCACCGGCGCGGCGGCGCGGCCGGTCTTCGCGCTGATGGCCGCCAGCCGGGTCGACGACAGCCTGCCGCTCGGCCTGGTATGCGCACCGCTGTGGTCCGACGGCGGCGCCGACGCCGCCCGCGCCAAGGGCAGGGTCGACCAGTACCTCAACGATCCGGCAGTCGGCGACTGGGAGCTGGTGGCGCTCGGCCGGGTGGCGGAACAGGTCGTCACCGAGCTGTTCGCCGAGGCGGAGCGGGAAGACGTGCAGGGTGCCGCCACCAGGCTGCGCCTGCGGCAGGTGCTCGACCGGGCGGAGGAACTCGTCATCCAGCTCGGCGCCCAAAGCGCGGCCGTGTCCAGTCACATCCTGCGGTCGGGCTTCGACCACCTGGTCGGCGTTGTCGCCGACAGCCTGAACCAGATGCTCGGCAAGCCCGGACCGGCGTCGTTGCCGGCCCTCGACGCATCGGTGGCCGCGCTGGGCGGCCACCGCCTGGCGCGTGGTCATGCGCCGCGGGTCGAGCGGGCCCGGATGGCGCTGCGCTTGGCGCGCTGGCTCGACGGCGGCGACGCGACGCCACCGCAGGGTGTCGCCGACGCGATCGACCGGCAGATCACGGAATGGGGCTGGGTGGACCTGGCACTCACGTACGTCTGGGCCGGTGAAGAGGCACACCCTGGACTCCAGGCCGCGTACCGCAGCCTCTACCAGCTGGTGGCCACACGACGCCGCTCGCTCGACGAGGCGTTCGCCGGTCGGCTGGCACACTGGACGGCCGCCGGTAGATCCGATCCGGCCCTGGTGGTGGAGAAGGTGCTCGAGCGGGTCGTCGCACCCATCGTGCGCGACGCCGGGCCGCCGGTGCTGCTGGTGGTACTCGACGGCATGAGCGCCGCCGTCGCCGCCGAGCTGGCGCAGGAGCTACTCGACCACGGCTTGGTCGAGTTCGACCCTCTGGCTGGCGCCCACAAGGACACCCAGCCGCACCGCCGCGGCGTCGTCGCGGCGCTGCCCACACTCACCACCGTGTCCCGTGCGTCGCTGTTGAACGGCAAGCTGCGCAGCGGCGGGCAGGACGACGAGCGGGGCGCCTTCGAGTCCCACGCCCTCTGGGCCGGCCGACGGGCACGCCTGTTCCACAAAGGTTCGCTGCAAGGCGGAGCGGGTGAGGTACTCGGCGCCGAGCTCGTGCAGGCGCTCGGCGATCCGGACATCCTCGTGAGCGTGGTGATCAACACGGTCGACGACACGCTCGACCGCGGCCGCGAATCCGCCGACGTCTCGTGGCGGCTCGACAACCTCGGACCGCTCCGGGTACTACTCGACCACGCCCGCAGCGCGGGCCGGGCCATCATCCTGACCAGCGACCACGGTCACGTGCTGCACCGCGACGGCAGCCACCGATCGGTCGACGCCGCTGAGTCGGGCCGGCACCGGCGTCCCGGCGCAACGCCGGTCGGCCCCGGCGAGGTGCTGCTCAGCGGCCCCCGGGTGGTGGCCGACGAGCAGCGGATCGTCGCGCTGTGGGATCCCGATCTGCGGTACGGGCCGAAGAACGCCGGCTACCACGGCGGTGCCGCGCTCGCCGAGGTCACCATTCCCCTGCTGGCCTTCCTGTCCCGTGGTGCCGACATCCCCAACGGCTGGGCGGCACTACCCGACCAGCGCCCGGACTGGTGGGCAGCGACCATGCCGGCACCACAACCGGTCGCGGCGCACCCGCCGGCCGCCGTCCCACGCAAGACCGCGCGCCGTCAGATACAGCACGAACACCAGGCGCTCGATCCGCTGTTCGAACTGCCGACGGCGAACGAGGCGACCGCACCGGCTCTGGTCGACGCGCTCTTCGCCAGCGAGATGTTCGAGGCACAGCACGCATCCACCGCCCGCCGGATGCCGAAGCCGAAGGTCCGAGCGGCCCTCGAAGCGCTGCTCGCGGCGAACAACACGCTGCCGCTGCTGGTGCTCGCCCAACGCGCCGGCGAGGTACCGGCGCGGGCCAACGGGTTCGCCACCACCCTGGCCCGCATCCTCAACGTCGATAACTTCGAAGTCCTGCAGCTGATCGACGCCGGGCAGACCGTCCGGCTCAACGTCGCGCTGCTGCGCACCCAGTTCGACCTGCCGGACAACGCCCGATGACCGCGGCGGTCAGCGCCGCACGGCGCCGGCAGGTGATCGACGCGCTGCGGCGCGGCGCCGTCCCCGAGACCGGGCTCGATCTCCTTGCGGTCGGCCTCGACCGGTTCGCGGGCAGCCTCGACGAAGACCTCGATGTCGTCACCGGCGGTGGGGCGGTCTTCAAGGCCGTTCGTGGCGAGTACGGTGCCGGCAAGACCTTCTTCACGCGATGGCTCGCGGATCGGGCTCGGAAGCGGAACATGGCCACCGCCGAGGTGCAGATCTCGGAGACCGAGACGCCACTGCACAAGCTGGAAACCGTGTATCGGCGGCTCACCGAGCGCCTGACCACGTCCGCGTTCCCGCCGAGCGCGCTGCGGCCCGTCGTGGACTCATGGTTCTACGCCCTCGAAGAGGACGCGCTCGCCGCCGGTACCTCCGCCGACGACACGGAGGCCCTCGAACGTGCCGTCGCCGACCTGCTACGGCAGCGCCTCGCCGTGGTGGGCCGGACCGCGCCGACGTTCGCCGCCGCGCTCGGCGCCTACCGGGCGTCCACGTTGAACGGTGACACCACGACGGCGGCCGCGATCCTCGCCTGGCTCGGCGGCCAGCCACACGTCGCCGCCGCGGCCCGCCGGATCGCCGGTGTCCGCGGCGACCTCGACCACTTCGGCGCGCTCGGATTCCTCCAAGGGCTGTTGACGGTACTGCGCGACTCCGGCCACCCGGGACTACTCCTCGTCCTCGACGAGGTCGAAACCCTGCAACGAGTCCGCTCCGACGCCCGCGACAAGGCACTCAACGCCCTGCGCCAGCTCATCGACGAGGTCTACTCCGGCCGGTTCCCCGGCCTGTACCTGCTCATCACCGGCACGCCACCATTCTTCGACGGCCAGCAGGGCGCCCAGCGGCTCGCCCCGCTCGCACAGCGGCTCGCCACCGACTTCCCCGCCGACCCGCGCTGGGACAATCCCCGAGCGGTACAACTGCGGCTGCCCGGCTTCACCATCGACGCGCTCGTCGAACTCGGCGCCAAGGTGCGGGACCTTTTCGCCGCCGGCACCACAGATCCAGCCCGAATCACCAGTGCGGTCGACGACCAATACCTCCGCGACCTCGCCAACGCTGTCGCCGGGCGGCTCGGCGGCCAGGTCGGCATCGCACCCCGGCTGTTCCTGAAGAAGCTCGTCGCGGGCGTCCTCGACCCCGTCGAGCTCCACGCCGACTTCGATCCGCGCAGGGACTACGCCCTGACCGTCGCCAGCAGTGAGCTGTCCGACGTGGAGCGCAACGCGGCTGGCGCCGACGATATCGACCTCGAGGTGCCGTGACACTATCGGCGCTGCACCCGTCCATCCAGCATCACGTCGTCAACACGCTGGGTTGGTCGGCGCTGCGCCCGCTGCAGGAGGCCGCCATCGCACCACTGCTGGCCGGTGACGACGCACTGCTGCTCGCCCCGACCGCGGGCGGGAAGACCGAGGCCGCAGCCCTGCCACTGCTGTCGCGGATGGCGGCCGAACAGTGGCGCGGACCGTCGCTGCTGTACCTCTGCCCGCTGAAAGCGCTGCTCAACAACCTCCTGCCGCGCCTCGAACAGTACGCCGGCTGGATCGGACACACCGTGGCCCTCTGGCACGGCGACGTCAACGCGCCGCGGCGTCGGCAAATTCTGCGCAACCGCCCCGATGTCCTGATCACCACACCGGAATCGCTGGAAGCGATGCTGGTCAGCGTCAACGTCGACCATCGCTCATTCCTCGGCGGCATACAAGCGGTCGTCGTGGACGAGGTCCACGCGTTCGCCGGCGACGATCGCGGCTGGCACCTCCTCGCGGTACTGGAGCGGCTGAGCCGGGTGGCCGGGCGTCCGATCCAACGGGTCGGGCTCTCCGCCACCGTCGGCAACCCCGACGAGTTGCTGCACTGGCTGCAAGGTTCCCAGCGCGGGCAACGACCCGGATCGGTCATCGCGCCCGACATCCCCACGCCGGTCGTTGTGGGCGAAAGCGTTCCTCCCGGCGACATCGAGCTGGACTACGTCGGCTCCGTCCCGAACGCCGCCACCGTCATCGCCGCCCTCCACGCCGGGGAAAAACGGCTCGTCTTCTGCGACTCCCGCCAGCTCGTGGAGGAGCTCGGTGCGGCGCTACGCGGCCGGGGTGTCACGACGTTCGTGTCACACGCCTCGCTCTCCGTCGACGAGCGTCGGCGCGCCGAGGAGGCGTTCGCCGAGGCGCGTGACTGCGTCATCGTCTCCACCAGCACACTGGAACTCGGCATCGACGTCGGCGACCTCGACCGCGTCCTGCAGATCAACGCGCCACGCACTGTCGCGTCGTTTCTCCAGCGCCTCGGACGCAGCGGGCGGCGGCCCGGCAGCATACGGAACTGCCTCTTCCTCGCCCTCGACGAGCCGGGACTGCTGCAGGCCGCGGGCCTGCTGACCCTCTGGAGCAGCGGATGGGTCGAGCCCGTCACGCCGCCACCGGAACCGAGACACATCGTCGCGCAGCAACTGCTCGCGCTGTGCCTGCAGGAACAGCAGGTTGGCGAGAATCTTTGGCCAGAAGCCTGGAACGGGCTACCGCCGTTTGACAAGACCGCCGAGGTCATCCAGCGGTACCTGCTCGAACAGGGCTACTTGGACCGAGACGGCGGCATGCTCCACATCGGACCTCAGGCAGAGCTGCGCTTCGGCCGACGCCACTTCATGGACATGACCGCCGTCTTCACCGCACCGCCGCAGTTCACCGTCCTGACCGGACGCACCGAGATCGGCCGGACCGACCCCGCGCTGCTCACCGAAGGAGTCCGCGGGCCCCGGCTCCTCCTGCTCGCCGGGCGCAGCTGGCGGGTTACCTACGTCGACTGGATGCGGCGACGCTGCTTCGTCGAACCCGCCGACAGCGGCGGAAAGGCACGCTGGAACACCGGCGGCGGAGCCGCCGGGCTAAGCTTCGAGCTGGTCCGAGCCATGCGGGGCGTGCTGCTCGGCGCCAATCCGCCTGTACGGCTGACCCGCCGGGCTCACGGCCGCCTCGAAGAGACCCGCCTGCGCATGTCGTCGCTCGTGTATCCAGGCAGCACAATCGTGCACCGCAACCGGGGCCAGCTGCGCTGGTGGACGTGGGCCGGCTACAGGGCGAACGCCACACTCGCCACCACGCTCAACGAACTGGTAGACCCAGCCGGCTACTTCGACGACCAACACATCCGGCTTCGCGCAAACCTGACTCCGGACGATTGGCACGTCGCCACCCAGGACATCGCGCAGCGACTCTGCCTACCGGAAATCGATCCAAGGGCACTCTCTGGACTCAAGTTCAACGCGGCCCTACCGGAACGGCTCGCCATCGCCACCCTGTCAGCGCGTCTCGCCGACATACCAACGGCTGCAGAGGTCCTCCACGAGCGAACGACGTTCGTCGTGTCGGAAGGCAACTGAACAACCATGCCGCCACGACACACCCATCCGCCGCATCATGGGCACCGATACGCGATGCCAGCGCTTGAGAGCCAGCTGCGTCTCGGGCGCGGGAGTCAAGCCGATTCGGGCAATTGGATCCCCATCTGGCGTCGATGACCATGAGTGACTACGTACTGCGCCATGTCATGACCCGTCGAATCAAGACTATGGGTGGGTCAGGCTATGTGGCTCCAGTAGAGATACAGTCGGCGCGGGGCTGGCTCGGCGCACTCCTGAGCGTCCCAGGTCCGGCGAGAGAAAGGAGTTGCCGTGGCGGCACCGATGATTAGTGATCGGTTCGCTCTCCTGGGACAGGCGCCCATCCAGGGTGGGTTGTCCGACGTCAGGAAGGCCATAGACCTGTCCAGTCCCCATGGCGACTTCGTGGCGGTCAAACTACTCAAACCGCTCGATGATGACACGATCCTGGTCTTCTTCGAACGGGAGACCGAAACCTTGAAGGCACTCCGTCATCCCAACATCGTACGGATGCTCGACGCTGGCTGGTCAGCGGACCTGGAGCGCCACTTCATGGTGTTGGAGTGGATTGACCACAGCTTGAAGAACGAGCTGGACGACGGTAACACCTACGACTGGTCGAAGTATTTCGATGAAATCGGACGACCACTGGCCAGTGCGCTCGCCTATGCCCACGCGAACCAAGTCGAGCACCGCGACATCAAGCCGGGTAACATCCTGATCGATGCAGCGCAAGGCTTGAAGCTGGCAGACTTTGGCATCGCGAAGATTCGCTCCAAGGTTACCGACCCGACGCAAACGGTCGCCATGTACCGGTCCGGCTTGTACGCTCCACCCGAATTGGACGACACCCTGCCGTACGTTCGCGATGTGTTCGCGTACGGTGTGCTTGCTGCGCAAGTCCTCTCGGGGAATCAGGCCCAGGAGTACGCCGACCTCCCTCCGACCATCGACGCTCTACAAGGCGTGCCACACGAGTTCCGCGAGATCCTGCGTAGGTGTGTCGCGCTAGATCCCAAGGACCGCCCGGCGAATGGCGCCGTGCTCGAGCAGCAACTGCTTGAGGTCGACCGGATGTACGGCAACCGCCAAGCACGGAAGACCAACGCCCTGTGGATGAAACTGACCCGCAGGGCCGCGGCAGCCCTATTGGACGTACCGCCGGAAGGAGACGTCGACTTCGCCCGAGCCAAAGCAGTGGCGCTCTCCGAGCTCGACGGCAGCGTCCACGCTGACTACGGCTTCGATCGCAAGGCCAAGGTGGTCGATGAAGACACCATCGTTGTCGTCGGCCGGTCCATCCAGCTGAAGTTCAGGCCAGGCGACGAGTTCCGACAGCGTGTCACCGTGGTCCACGCGACTCGTCGGGACGAGGACTGGCTCGCCGGATGGCGCAACAAGGCTTGCCTCATCGGTCCAGCAATCACCTGGACTTTCGATGAACCGTCGGACGAGGTCGCCTTCCGCGGGCTCGACTACTTGCTCGACGCTCTCGATGAGCACGCGGACCGGCGTGGCGAGGAAGTGAAGCAGACCAACGACGCGCCCGGTTTCGGCAATCTCTTCGACGGCTGGCGCCGCCTTCTCGCGGCGCGCGAGGATGTAGCGCGCGGACAACGCAAGCCAATTGCGTTCGAGAGCCACTTGCGGCGCGGACGAACAGTGACGTTCCAACTTACACAGCCATGGGACACATCCCTGCTGGGTGAGGACTGGGAGGTGGCCGAGTCCGCGCACGGTATCCCATTCGAGCGCGGCGAAGTCGTGGGGCAATCGGACGAGACCATCGAGATCCGGTTCCGACGTCAAGATCTCAAACTTCCGAAGGCCGGCGTACTCGTTCCATACCTGGGTCCGAGTAGAACCGCATTGCAGCGGCAGCAGGATGCGCTCGTCAACGTCAACTCCGAACAGACCGTCAATCCAGCTCTCCACCGGATCATCGAGAACCCAACGTCCCTCACCGTTGGGGAGCCGGCCGAGATCTCTTCCTGGTTGCGAGCCGATCTCGACCGAAGCAAGCGTGAGGTGGTGCGGCATGCACTCGGCTCGCAAGACCTGCTTCTGGTCGAGGGCCCTCCAGGGACCGGCAAGACCACAGTGATCGCAGAGATCGTGAGTCAAACGCTCAGCCGCAACCGTCGAGCCCGAATACTGATTGTCAGCCAGACACACATTGCCATCGACAACGCACTGCAGCGGCTCGAACAAGCCGGGATCAGCGGGCTCGTACGCCTCGGACGTCCTGACGACCCACGCGTCGCGAACCAGGTCCAGCACCTGCTGCTGGACAAACAAGTTCGACGCTGGTCGAAGGAGGTCCATACGCGGGCAGCCGCACATCTGGAAACCGTGGCAAAGCAACAGGGCATGAATGCGCGGCATCTTAAGGCTGCCCTCGCGTTGGAGGAACTCGCTTCAGTCCTTTCGGATATCAATCACGTACAATCACGGGTCGAGGAACTCTCGGAGCAATCACACGAGGACCGAACGACGGCTACCCGCAATGTCGCCGCCGATCTGGTGGCGTCGCGTGACCGCCTTGAGGAGCTAGCCGAAATCAGAACGGAACTACTCAAGCGAGCACAACAACTGGTCGGGGACGATCTCACTTTGCGTGCGGAGCTGAGTGCTTCCGAGGCTCGAGCCGCCGTCGGCGCCCTGGTAGGTGCTACTACCTCGGGCGAGCAGTTGATGCAGGTGCTCCGACTTCAGGGCGAGTGGTTGCAGCGCATCGAAACGGACCGCGATCTGATCGCCGCATATTTGCGCAACTGCCGAGTGGTCGGTGGTACCGCACTCGGCTTCCTCAGCCAGCCCGCAGTCCGCGACCTCGAATTCGACGTGTGCATCTTCGACGAGGCATCGAAAGCCACAGCCACCGAGGCGCTCGTTCCCCTCGCTCGAGCGAGGCGTTGGATCCTCGTCGGTGACACCCGACAGTTGCCACCCGTGGACGAGGATCTGCTGCGCGACCAGCGCATCATGGAGGAGCACCAGCTTACACCGGAACTGGTGAAGACAACGCTATTCCAATACCTCGTGGACCGCACCGAGCGGCCAGTGCGACACATGCTGACCGAGCAGTACCGCATGACACCCGAGATCGGTAACCTGATTTCCACGTGCTTCTACAATGAGGAGTTGGTGTCGCCAGCCAGACAAGAATTGCCGGGATACCAGCACCTGCACAAGCCCGTCACGTGGATCGACACGTCCAGCCTGGGAGACGAGCGACGCGAAACCGACCGCAGCGTTGGCAACCCGAGCATCGCCAACCGAGCCGAGGTGCGTCAGGCTATCCACCAGCTCACCAGCATTGACAATGCGATCAGCCACAAGATCATCCGGCCCCCGGACGGACGCAAACTCGACGTGCTGTTAATCGCGCCCTACGCGCGGCAGGTGGAAGAGCTCAGGCGGAAACTCAATCCGCTCAACTTGGCTCACATGCGCTGCGAGGTCCTGTCGGTAGACGCAGTGCAGGGGCGCGAGTGTGACCTGGCAATCTTCTCGGTCACCCGCAGCAACGCACGATCAGAGCTCGGATTCCTCGGCGAGCCGTACTGGCGGCGAATCAACGTCGCGCTTTCCCGTGCACGCTTGGCTCTGATCATCATCGGAGACGCCGAATTCTGCCGCGGCCAGCAAGGCGCCTTGCGCAACGTCCTGCAATACATGATGGAACACCGCGAGGAGTGCGAAATCCGTGTCGCCGACCGCCATTAGTCCCGACGGCCTGCTGGCCCTACGCTTCCGCAACGCCCGTCCAGGGCTGAACCTCATCGCCGTCGTCGACGCGGCCATCCCAGTCTCAACCCTGACCGTCGACGTCCTAGCGCAGGACCGCAAGCAACTCCCACTTCTGGCCGAGTTCGTCCTCCGCATGGTGAGCACCGGCGTGAAGTCGACACTGTCGCTCGCCGGAGCTCTCGGTGTGCCCGAGGACATGGTCAAGGAGGCGGTCGCGAGTCAGTTTTCAGCTGACCACCTCACCTACCTCCGGCGAGGTCCCCAGATACAGGAACTGCAGCTCACCGCACGCGGTCGCCGTACAGCGGATGACCTAGCCTCCATTACTCCGGTACAAGTAGAACTGCCGCTGGTGTTCGACCGCCTGCTGTGGAAGATCCGTCCATACGACACCAGCGCGCTCATGAGCCGTGGGCAGGCTGACGAGGAAGGCATGCTGCTCCTGCCCGCACCACGTACGGACGTCGTCGAGCCCGCCGACATCGCTGCACCTGAGATCAACGCGCTGTTACGCGACCAGGGCACCGTCAATAGGCAGGTCCTCGCGGTAAGACGTGTAGTGTCCGGGCGAGCCCGGCGTGTTATGCCCGCCAAGTTGCTGGTGTACGCCGACGCCGCACGTACCGAGGTACAACTCGCTTTGGTTATCGACGAGGACCTCAGCGCAGACCACGAGACCGCTCTGCTCAACCTCGGCGGTGCCGAATCGCTGGGAATACGCGCCGGCCAGCCGGAGCCGCGTCCTAGTCTCGGGCCCGAACTTGAACAGCTACGCATCCCGCTCGACGAAGCGACGCGAATGCGCACAGAGGCGGCTGCACCCCGACTCGCGTCGCCCGTGCCCGTGCTCGCCGACCCGGCCCCAGAAGTACAAGCCGTCGAGGACGAGGTCCGAGCGATCAGTGTGTTCGAACATCCCGAATTGCTCCGCGATGCCCTTGCCCAGGCTCGGCGCCGCATACTGCTCATCTCGCCCTGGATCAAGAATGCCGTCGTCAACACAGAATTTCTCGGTGCGCTAGAGAGTAGGCTCCGACGGAACGTCGCGGTCCACATCGCGTACGGGTACGAACGAGACACCGACGACTCCGACGCGCTTGCCGTCCGCCGGCTTGGCAACCTCTCCAAGCGTTTCCCCGAGAGGTTCACGTTCTCTCGCCTTAAGAGTTCACACGCAAAGATCCTCATCTACGATGACGTCTGGATCGCGACCAGCTTCAACTGGCTGTCGTTTCGGGGTTCCCGAGACCGGACCTATCGGATGGAGGAGGGGACTCTCGTGCGGGGCGCTGGGCGAGTCGATCAGCAGTACGAGCGATACGTCGCGCTGATCGCGCAGGAAGCTGCATAGGACACTACCGGCCTTCGGGACCGAGGGGCCGTTGCATTTCGGCGGTGGCATCGACACCGAATCGGATGATCCGCACCGTCAGAGTCGTGCGTCCTCCACGACACTGTGCCGCCGGCCCGGCCGTACCGCAAGCGTGGCCGGCAACCCATTCAGCTCATGCTCACTCTCACCGCCTGATCGTTGGCGATCCTCGAACCTGTGTGTAGGGCCAGGGCAAGGCGCTCAAGCTCCCGGCCGAGGTAAGCGTAGCGTTCGCCGGGCAGTCCGGCCCGGTTCGGCGCCCCCGGTCGTACACTGCGGTACGCACCTCCGACAAATCCGGCGGGAGGATTTCGTGCCCGACAGCGCATCGCAGGCTGGTACTCATCCGCGTTGGCTGCTGCCGGCGGCCGCCGGCGGGATGCTCGTCGCCGGTGCCGGGTTCGCATGGCTGCTGATCAGCGCGGGCCTTGACCGCGCCGACAAGATCAGCAGCGTCACCGCTGTGGTTCTCGGGCTGCTGATGGCCGTCACCTCCGGGCTCGGCTGGCTTCATCGACGGCGGGCCGACCCTGCCGCCACTCCGGGCGCGGCGGCAGATAACCGGTGGGGATCTGGAGACGTGGTAACAGGAACTGGTCGTCTTGATGAGCTGCCGGGTTGGCCGGCCAGTTGCCCCGGCTACCGGTACGACAGCGAAGGGTCTGCATCGGTGCGGATCTTCGGCGGTCAGGGTCCTGCTGTCGTCGACGGGTTCCCGGCGACGATGAACGGCTGCGCCCAGCAGCAGTTCTTCGTGCGATGGCGGGTCCTCGGTGAGGAACAGGTCAGAGTGCAGGTGGTCGCGACGCCAGATTTGATCCCGATCACCGAGGCGGCCGAGGGTAGCGCCGGGTGGATCGCGTCGCACGGCTGCGGGCAGCCGTCCTGGACGATCGCCGCGGCATCGCAGATCGTTGACATGCACGTCAGGTGGCAGCGATGGGTTCCCGATACGTAATCCGCAGGCCGTCCCCTGATCCGGGGGCGCTTTGTCCGGACGCGACGCCCCATGCCGCTGGCGCCGCGATCAGATGGCCGACCGGCGGCGCCGATACTCGAGGATTTCATCAAAGTCCATGAACCGGCACTCGCCGGTGTCGAGGTCGACCACGATCGGCAGGTTGCGGCCAGTTCGGCGTCCCGGATGCCGTGGTCGAGCAGATCGATCGAGTTGTACAGGACGATGAGCAGCCGTCCGTCGGTGAACGCGTGCTGCGGCGCGGTCCGGACCGTCATCGGCTCCCCCGGTTCGGACCACTGCCGATGGTCCTCGACCAGGAAGGCCGCGGCGGCGGCAAACGCCGCCTGTTGGTCGAGCCGCTCGGTCCGCCACACGACGGTGAGCAGCTCGGTTGCGGTCATCCGACGGTTGGCCATCGCCGTGAAGCCGGCGTTGACGACGGTGACCGGCCACCGGTCCGGGGGTCGGCGTCCAGCGGGATCCAGCACAGCATCGAGCCGTTGTCGTGCACCGCGAACGGCATCAGACCGTCCGGCTCGGGATGGTACGGGCCGTGCAGACCACCGCGCTCCTCCATCGCCGCCCGCATCCGTTCGTACACCTGCTTCGCCAGGTCGACGAGGTCTGGGTCCCCGCCAGGGGTGGCGAGCCGGGCCGCCCTGATCCGCCCGGCGACGCCCCGTCGACCAGGCGCCGGTAGCGGCGGGCAGCGGGCTGCCGAGCCGCGTGGTGACCCCGGCCAGTCGACGTTGGCCGGGGCCCCGCCGAGGTGCGCCATCAGCGCCGGGCTGGCATCGACCGGCTCCATCGGCAGGTCGAGCTCCTCACGCAGGCGGCTCCAGCCGTCCGGGTCAAGCCGCGCCGGCGGCAGCCGCCACGGTTCGCCGGGCGAGGGTTGAGCTACGACACGCCGTGGATTGACTTGAAGATCACTCCATCGGTGCCCACGCTAGGCTGCATCACCAATTCGAGAAGAGGAGAAGAGTCAAACATGTACCGACTTCGGACACCGGTCAACGCGGTCCAGTACACCGGTGAGAACGACGCCGAGGCGATTGGCTTCGTCAAGGCGGCATCGCCGCCTGGGATCAGCTTCGAGAATGTGCCCACGGGAACGCTGCACTTCCACTACATTCGCGGCGGAGGTTCCGACCTGCGGGTGACCGCCGGACAATGGGTCATCGAGGTCGGCGGCAAGCTTCTCGTCATGGACGACATCCGCTTCCGAGAGTTGTTCGAAGCCGAGTGACCACGCGCCCGGCTGGTCAGATCCGGGCGGTAGCGAGCGAGCCGGTCCTTGATCAGCCCGCCGCGGCCGTCGCGATGAAGACCACCGGTGCCGCCGGCGGGGCGGGGTGAGGGCGCCGTCCTCGATGGCGCGGCCACAGGCCTGTACGCAAAGGACCGCGGCGACAGGGCGAAAGCAAGGTCGATGGTGCAGCCTGGCGCCGCGCTTGGCCAGCTTCAGACAGTGCGGCTGGAGCCCTCATCGATTTTCTCACCGGGCCAGCGCCTCCTTCGCGCGCTTGACGATGACTGTGATTCTTGAGGTGCTGGCCAGAGTCAGACCGTGATCCCCACCACGCGGAACCCGAGAGTGGGATCAACGACAAGCGGTGCAACCGCTGTCAGCCGCCGCTCCGGTCGCCTACACGTCCGCGGCAGTGGTGGCGGTGTGACATGCTCCCGCGTTGCACCCTCAGGCCCTCATCCGTGACCAGATCCGTGCCGTCCTCGCTGTGCCTCGCATCGACGACCTCGTAGTCACCTACTTCGATCCGGGCGGCCCGTTCGCCGGTGCGTCGTTCGATCTGCTCGGCGAGAACCCGCCCAACGCACTCACCCGCGACGACCTGCTCGCCACCACTCTGCTCGACATCTCCTGGCGCCCCCTCGCGGTCCGGCAACTCCTCGCTGAGGGCGACCGCATCGCCGCAGCACTAGCCGGCATCCCTACCAACCTCGACCTGTGGACCGCCAACCCGGCCGACCTGGATGCGGCCACCGCCCTGCACCATTGGCTCGACGCACTGCCCGGCGTCGGCCCGGTGATCGCCAGCAAACTCCTGGCCCGCAAACGGCCCCGGCTGGTACCCATCGACGACACCGTCGTGCGGCGTGCTCTGACCCCGCCCGATGGGCAGTTCTGGGTCACCCTGGCCGGCGCACTCACCGACCGGGTACTCCGCGACCAGATCGAGACGCTCCGCCCGGCGGGCGTCACGCCGTCTCCCTGCTGCGCTTGCTCGACGTCGCTCTCCTGATGCGCAACAGCCGATCGGGCAACGCCCGGGCCGCCCGCAAGGCCGTGGACATCCCCGAACCCGCCGCGCCATTGGCTGTTACACCGGCATAAGTCCCGTTGAACCATCGCGCTGGCTTGGCTAGGCTCAGCGCATGCACACCTGTTTTTGGCAGGTGTGCAACACATGGGGGTTCAAGTCCCCCCTTCGACACCAGTTTGATACAAAATGTCCGGTTCTTGAGTGTCTAAGCATCCGCTTGAACACTCAGCTGCAGCAGCCGTAACGGTCGACGGTGTTCAAGCGATGCATTGACACTGCTGGCGGGATCAACGAGCCACGCCGCCGTTGTTGCGTTTGCCGATCGGAGGGCGCGTTGAAGCAAGCTCCGGTCGGTTTTCAGATGGCGGTGGCCAGTTCACCGAGCGTCGCAGCGACGCCGAGGCTGCGTGGGGCGTCGAGTCCGAGTTCGTAGTGCCCGCGTCGTAGGTTCTGCATGAAGGCGCCCGGCGGAAGAACCGCCGGGCCGCGTCTGCGTCGCGGCGGACCGAGACGAGCACGTCGATAACCTGGCCGTGCTGGTCGACGGCGGGGTACACGTACCGGCATACGCTGTTGACCTTCACGTACGTCTCGTCGACGAACCACCGGTCGCCTGGCGAATGCCGACAGAACCTGGCCGCGTCGGCCAGCAGCGGCACGAACCGCTGCACCCACCGGAAGATCGTGACGTGGTCGACTTCGACACCACGCTCGAGCAGCAGTTCCTCAACGTCACGGTAGGACAGGCCGAATCGCAGGTACCAGCGGACCGCGACCACGATCACCTCAGGCGGAAATCGGAACCCGGCGAACGCTGACGTCGGCGGCATCATCGGGCGTTGGTGGGTAGCAACCTTCATCGCTCAAGCCTGTCTCGATCTTGCCCACGGTCAACGCAACAGAGCCCCCGGGAATCCCTCCCGGGGCCTACGTTCGAACTGATCGGGCACGGCCTGGCCCGAGGGCCTATCGCGAGCTTCGGGCCACGCTGCTCGGCGCCGGGAGGGCGATCAGGGTGAACCGGCCTGCCAGGTCGGGCAGGATCGTTCGCAGCGCGGCGACCGTCTGCGGCCCCGCGCCGTCGTGCAGGAGCACGATCCCGCCGGGACGAGTTTTCGTCAGTACGGTGTGGACGATCGACTGGACCCCCGGGCCGCTCCAGTCCCGCGGGTCGACGGTCCACGAGATCGACGTCATGCCCAGGCCGGCCGCGATGCTCACGATGTCGGGCGACCAGTTGCCGCCGGGGGCGCGGAAGTAGCCGATCTCCGCGCCGGGTGCGACCGCCCGGATCGCGTCGTTGGTGCGTTGCATGTCGGATCTGATCTGATCGGGCGTACGGGTGCGCAGCATCTCGTCGTGGCTCCACGAGTGGTTGCACAGCGTATGCCCCTCGGCGACCATCCGCCGGACCATCTCGGCGCGCGCGGCGACCTGCCGGCCGACCATGCAGAAGGTCGCCTTGACGTGGTGCTGGGCCAGCAGGTCCAGCACGGCGGGGGTGTCGTCCCACGGGCCGTCGTCGAAGGTCAGCGCGACCGCGTCCGACCCGGTCTTGCGCACCGTTCCAGCCGGGCCGTCGCCGGTCACGACAACCGGCGACGACGCGGACGGCGAGGCCATGGGGCTCGGCACGCCCGGTTGGACCGTCGGCTCCTGATGCTCGGCGACCACCGGTACCGCCGCGACCGGCGCGGCAAGAGGAGGCGCGGGCGGGCCGCTGGTGCCGCGGCTGCCGCCGAGCGTCAGGACCAGGATGGTCGACCCGAGTACGGCGATGCGGCGCAACGGCACGGAGCGCTCCAGTTCGGGTCCGGCCCCGTCAGGGCTCGACGATGCTACAGAACAGACGGATGCCGGAGCCCTTTCGGTTGCCAAGGAGACGCCGAGACGTGCGCCCACGCCGAAGGCCAGCGCTCCGCAGGTGCGGATGGGCCGACCCTAAGGCATGGACCCGAATCGCACCGGTAACCCGTCTAAGGATTGGTGGCGGGACTTCGAGATGAGGAATCAGTGGAACGGGACGAGGACTTCTCCGCGTACGCGAGTGCGCGCTGGCCCGCGCTCGTCCGCTCGGCCGTGCTGCTGGGCTGTGCGGTGCAGGACGCCGAGGACCTGGCGCAGACGGCCCTCATGCGCTGTTACGTGTCGTGGGCCAGGGTCGTGCAGGCGGATGACCGGGACTCCTACGTGTACCGCATCTTGCTGAACGCTTATCACGACAGCCGGCGACGCCGATGGTGGGGCGAGAAGCCCGCCGCCGACGTGCCGGAGAGGGCGACGGCGGACGTCACCGGGAGTGTCGATGCGGCGGACGCGGTGCGTCGCGCTCTCGGCGGCCTCAGCCGCGTCAATCGAGAGGTCGTCGTGCTGCGGTACTACGCGCATCTCAGCGACCGGCAGATCGCCGAGGCGCTCGGCATCGCCCACGGCACCGTGAAGAGCCGGGCCGCCCGCGCACTGACCCAGCTCGCTGCCGACGCCAACCTGGCCGACCTGAACGGCGGTGCCGGCCATGCGTGATCCGATCATGACCCGTCCAAGCCTGGGAGCCCGTTCATGAACGACGAGGAAGCAAGCCACCTCCTCGAACGACTCGCCGACCACGTGCCCGTCCGTCCAGTACCGACGGAAACGTTGCTCCGCCAGGGCAGGGCCGCGCGACGCCGGCGACGCCGTCTGAGCGTCTTCGCCGCGACCGCCGCGGTCGCCGTGGTGCTGGGCGGCGGTGCCGCGGCCCAGGGTCTGCGGAGTGGGAGCGGTGACGTCGGCCAGGCGCCGCCCGCGACACCGAGCACCGCACCACCGGGCACGGCAGCGACCAGCGCGACGGCGACGCCGGACAAGCCGGCCACGGACCGGACCGGGGCGCTGCCGGAAGGCGGCATGATCGACTGCGTGGAAGGCTACTCCCCGGATGCCGTCGCGAGGCGGGCGTTCGCGTTCGACGGCGTCGTTGTCGCGATCGGCCCGGCTCGCTCCAACCGCCCTGGCATGGGCCAGCTGGACCTTGTGGCGGTCACGTTCACGGTCGGTGAGTGGTTTGCTGGTGGCTCGGGGCCGAGCGTCACGGTCGACATGTATCCGGCTGTGGACATCGAGGGTGAGGTGGCGTGGGCGATCGGGTCGAGACTGCTGGTCAGCGGCGGCCCCCGCTGGGGTGGTGCTCCGCTCGACGCCGCCATCGCCTGGCCGTGCGGCTTCACCCGCTACTACGATCCGGAAACCGCGAAGTCCTGGCGACGGTAGCTTCTGGAATGCGCGACTCGAGGCCGGAGACTGCAACGCTTGTACCTGCAAGGAAGCGGCATCGGTTCGACGCTCGATGTCAACGTGGGTTGCTCACCCGCCGTCGCGGCCACGACCTGCATACCTGGCTGGACACTGTGGACCGAGATGACCTGCCAGCGCTGCACGCCTTCTGCCACGGCCTGCGCAAGGACCTACCCGCCGTCGTGGCCGGCCTGACCCTGCCCTACAGCAACGGCCCGATCGAAGGCGCCAACACCAAGGTCAAACTTCTGAAACGCCAGATGTACGGCAGAGCCGGCTTCCCATTGCTACGACACAGAATCCTGCTCGCATGAGCGCCGAAACCACCACCGTATTTGCGCCAGAGCCGTTTCTCGACAGTCCCGTCTTTGGTCAAGGCGTGTGGCCCGTAGGGGTACCTAATGATCTGCTTTCTTCCTTTTTCGAGTGCTTTGACTTAGCTGGTCGTCAGTCTTGGCCTCCGTCAGAGGGTTGAACCCCTCTTCCAGGGACTTCATTCGCTCCTTATGGAGAAGCACTCTGTCTAGGACCATGTAGCCGAGGCGACCCATGCCGGCAAGGGTTCCGATCAGGGCTACAAGTACTGCGGACGTCCAAGGCTGTGGGTGAGCGAGCAAGCTCGCCCACAGGTCTTACATCCCAGCGGGCCTTGTTGCAGGTCGGTTCATGAAACCTCCTCATCATTCAGTGCTCGGGTGAGAGCCAGGGTCCGCTGGACTCTTGGCTGGGCGCCGGCACCGAGCCGGGTTGGGCACCGTGACATCAACGAAGATCCGATCCCACTTCGGATCGTCGGGGACCAAGTCACTCCACCGCTCATTGAAGACGATGAGCCTGCCGATCTCGGTCTCCAGGCGGTCGCCCGGCTTCAGCGCGACCGCAAAGCCGACGGCAAGGCCGAGGACCGCGTCGAGACCCACAGGCAACTGTTCGGCACCAAAACGCCCGACCTGAGGGCCGGAAGCACGCTCATGAACGCCGGAAGCACACTCAACCAACCACCGGCCCGCCCAGGTGTGGCTCGAGCCGCACCGCCACCGACTTCGACGTCGGCGTGTTGCTGCGCTCGGCCACCGACCCCAGCGGCACGAGCGGATTGGTCTCCGGATAGTACGCCGCCGCGGTGCCGACCGGCGTGTCGTACTCCACAACCCGGAACCCCCGAACCCGACGCTCGACATCGTCCCCGGCCCAGTGGGCCACGACGTCGACCAGGTCGCCGGCCCGCAGGCCGAGCCGCTCGACGTCGGCACGGTTGACCATGACCACGTTCCGGCCGCCCTCGATGCCCCGGTAGCGGTCGCTCAGCCCGTAGATGGTCGTGTTGAACTGGTCGTGGCTGCGCAGCGTCTGCAGGAGCAGGTGACCGGGCGGCACCACGACGGCGTCCAGCGGCGACACCGTGAACTCGGCTTTCCCGGACGGTGTGGTGAACGTGCGGCTGTCGCGCGGCGGGTGTGGGAGGACGAAGCCGCCCGGCCGGGCGACCCGCTGCTCGTAGTCCTGGAACCCGGGCACCACGCGTTCGATGCCGGCCCGGACCCGCCGGTAGTCGGCACGCAGCGCGGCCCAGTCCACGGCGGAGCGGCTGCCCGCGGTGGCCTCGGCCAGGCGGGTCACGATTGCCACCTCCGACAGCAGGTGCTCGCTGGCCGGGTCCAGGCGTCCGCGCGAGGCGTGGACGACCGACATCGAGTCCTCCACCGTGACGTGCTGCGGCCCGCTCTCCTGCTCGTCGCGCTCGGTCCGGCCCAGGGTCGGCAGGATGAGCGCGGTCCGCCCGGTCACCAGGTGGGAGCGGTTCAGCTTGGTGGAGACCTGCACGGTCAGCGCCGTGCGACGCAGTGCCTCCGCGGTGAGCTCGGTGTCCGGTGCGGCGTGCAGGAAGTTGCCGCCCAGCGCGACGAAGACCTTGGCCTTGCCCGCGAGCATGGCGTGGATGGACTCCACCGTGTCGTACCCGTGGTGCCGCGGCGGCTGGAAGTCGTACGTGTCGGCCAGGGCGTCGAGGAACCGGGCTTGCGGCCGCTCCCAGATGCCCATGGTGCGGTCGCCCTGCACGTTGGAGTGGCCGCGCACCGGGCACAGGCCGGCCCCGGGCTTGCCAATGTCGCCGCGCGCCAGTGCCAGGTTGACCACCTCCTTGATGGTCGCCACGGCGTTGCGGTGCTGGGTCAGCCCCATCGCCCAGCAGTAGACGGTCGCGTCCGACTCGGCGATCATCCGCGCGGCCGCGGTGATCTGCTCCACCGACAGGCCGGTGGCCGCCACCACCGCGTCCCAGTCGACCCGTGCGACGTGGTCGCGCCAGGCCTCGAACCCGGCGGTGTGGGTCGCGACGAAGTCGTGGTCGATCGCGTCCCACTGCACGAGCAGCGATCCGAGCGCCTGGAACAGCGCCTGGTCGCCGTTGAGCCGGATCTGCAGGTGCAGGTCGGTGAGGTCGGTGCCCCGGCCCAGCATGCCGCGCGGCTTCTGCGGGTTGCGGAAGTTCACCAGCCCGGCCTCGCGCAGCGGGTTGACCGAGATGATCCGGGCGCCGCGGGCCTTGGCGGTCTCCAGCGCCGACAGCATCCGCGGGTGGTTCGTGCCCGGGTTCTGGCCGGCGATCACGATGAGTTCGGCCCGGTGCAGGTCCTCGAGGCTGACGCTGCCCTTGCCGATCCCGATGGTGTCGATGAGGGCGACGCCGCTGGACTCGTGGCACATATTCGAGCAGTCGGGCAGGTTGTTGGTCCCGAACGCGCGCACGAACAGCTGGTAGACGAACGCCGCCTCGTTCGACGCGCGGCCGGAGGTGTAGAAGACCGCCTCGTCCGGGGTCGTCAGCGCGTCGAGGTGCTCGGCGACGACGGCGAAGGCCCGCTCCCACGAGACGGGCTCGTAGCGGTCGGCGCCGGGCCACCTGACCATCGGATGGGTGAGCCGGCCCTGCTGCCCCAGCCAGTGCTCGGTGCGGGCGAGAAGATCTTGGATGGTGTACTCCGCGAAGAAGGCCGGTGTGACCCGCGCCCTGGTGGCCTCCTCGGCGACGGCCTTCGCGCCGTTCTCGCAGAACTCGGCGCGGTGCCGGTGCTCCGGGTCGGGGTCCGGCCACGCGCAGCTCATGCAGTCGAAGCCGTCGGTCTGGTTGAGCCGCAGCAGCGTCCGCGCCGTGCGCACCGGCCCCATCTGGGACACCGCGCGCCGCATCGCCACGCCGACCGCGGTCAGGCCCGCGGCGTGGTCCGGCGACGGCTCGACGTGCAGGCCCGACTCGTCGGCCGTCCCCAGGAAGTTCTCGCCCATGGTCGACAGTCGATCACGTCGACGGCGGGACGCGAAACTCCCGCATCGCGTCGAGCAGCCAGCGGGCCACGTAGTCGGCGAACGACGAGCGCGGCAGCAACCGATATGTCGCCGGGCCTGACTGCCACAGGACGAGCGGCACGCGGGCGAGCGTCGTGGCGACCGCCCGGCCCGCACCGAACGCCCGCGGATGCAGGTCGACCGGACAGCCCTTCTGCAGCACCGCCCGGGCCGCGGCACCGCTCAGCTCGAGCACCGTGCGGTTCGCGGAGACGTCGACGACGGCGCCGTGGTCGGGGCCGAGCGCCTCGACGAGCGGCCGGGTGAGCACGTCGGGGTCCGTCTCGGAGACCACGAGCCACTCGTCGGGGCCGAGCCACAGCGCGGTGTGCGGGCCGCTCGCGGCGGTCTCCCCGCAGCCGGCCGGGAGCGGCGCGCCCAGGGCGGCGCAGATCCGCCCGGCCGCCTCGGACGCCGGGTCGACGCGGATGCTCGCCATCGCCAGGAACGGCCGCTCCTCCAGGCGGACCCGGCCGCCCTCCATGACCGGGCCGCCCCCCATGAGCATCCGGCCCGCCAGATGCGCCAGCGGGGCGTGGCGCAGTGCGGTCAGGTCAGCCATTCCGCTTCGTCCCTTCGGGGTCGTAGAGCACGCTGGAGGTCACCTCGACCTCGACCAGCCGGTCACCGACCGGCGCCACGAGCACCTCGCCGATCCGGTCCCGCCCGCCGGCGACCAGCGCCAGGCCGAACGGCCGGCCCAGGGCCGCGCTGTGATAGCTCGAGGTGACGTGGCCGAGCATCGGCACCGGTCCGAGGGCCGGCCCGAGGGCGGTCCCGGCGGCGAGGAGCTGGGTGCCCTCCGGCAGCCGGGTCGTCCGGTCGACCGGGAGTACGCCGACCAGCTGCTTGCGGTCGGGCCGTGACGTGTCCGCGCGCGAGTAGGACCGGCGGCCGATGAAGTCCTTCTGCTTGGACACGATCCACTCCATGCCGGCGTCCTGCGGGGTGACCGTGCCGTCGGTGTCCTGCCCGACGATCGGGTAGCCCTTCTCGGCGCGGAGCACGTGCATGGTCTCGGTGCCGTAGGGCGTCACGCCGAGGTCCACGCCCGCGGCGTACACCTCCTGCCACCCGGCGAGGCCGAACCAGCCGGACACGTTGACCTCGAAGGCCAGCTCCCCGGAGAAGGAGATCCGGCAGATCCGGGCCGGGATCCCGGACGCGAGCGTCGTCTCCCGGAAGGTCATGAACGGGAAGGCCTCGTTGCTCACGTCGAGGTCGGGGGCGATCCGCGCGAGCAGCCGCCGCGACTGCGGGCCGACCACGGCGATCGTCGACCACTGCTCGGTGACGGAGGTGCAGTAGACCTCGAGCTGCGGCCACTCGGTCTGCAGCCACTCCTCCAGCCAGTCGAGCACCGCGGCCGCGCCGCCGGTGGTGGTGGTCAGGAGGTAGCGGTCCTCGGCGAGGCGGATGGCGACGCCGTCGTCGAAGATCATCCCGTCGGGCTTGCACATCACGCCGTAGCGCGCGGACCCCACCGGCAGCTTCTTGAACGCGTTTGTGTACACGCGGTTGAGGAACTCGCCGGCGTCGGGCCCGGCGACCTCGATCTTGCCCAGCGTCGACGCGTCCATCATCGCCACCCCGGTGCGGGCCTGCCGGCACTCCCGCAGGACGGCGGCGTCCAGGTCCTCGCCCGGTCGTGGGTAGTGGCGCGGGCGCAGCCACTGGCCGACGATCTCGAAGGCGGCGCCGTGCTCGACGTGCCACGGGTGGATGGGGGTGGTGCGCGCGACGTCGAAGAGGTCACCGCGCTCGCGGCCGGCCAGCGCCGCGAACGACACCGGCGTGTACGGCGCCCGGTAGGTCGTCGTGCCGAGCTCGGCGACCCCGGGGCCGCCGAGCGCCGCCGCGATCACGCCGATCGCGCTGACCCCGGAGGTCTTGCCCTGGTCGTGGGCGGTCCCGATGGAGGTGTACCGCTTGACGTGCTCGACGCTGCGCAGGCCGGCCCCGGTGGCGCGCCAGACGTCCGCGACCGACTGGTCCCGCTGCAGGTCGACGAAGTGCTCGTCCCAGTAGCCGGGCCGGGCGTCGCCGCCGGGCACCAGCCACAGCGGCCGGATCTCGCCGGCCTCGGCGAGCGACCCGGAGCCGACCACGGACACCGGCCCGGCCGGGAAGCCGGCCCGGGTCGCGGCCTCGGCGCCGGCGGCGGCACCGTCGCGCAGGCAGGCGTCGAGGATCGCGGCGCCCGCCGCGGCGCCGACCACCTGCTGGCCCGGCACCGCTCCGTCGGGCACGAAGGCGACGAGCCGGTCGTCCCAGCGCAGCCGGCCCTGCCGCTGGCTGTGCAGGTGCACGACCGGGCTCCAGCCGCCGGACACCGCGAGCAGGTCGCACCGCAGCGTCTCCCACGAGGTGTCCCACGACGACGCCCACGACCGGGCGTCGTCCCCGACGCCGAGCGTGCCGACGCGCACGGCCGAGACCCGGTCCTCGCCCTCGGTGCCCTGCACGGTGCTGCAGGTGAGCACCCGGACGCCGCGCGCGGCGAGCTCGGCGGCCCGCGCGGACATGATCTCGCGCGCGTCGAGCACCGCGACCAGGTCGACACCCGCGGCGAGCAGGTCCTCGGCCGTGTCGTAGGCGCTGTCGTTGGTGGTCGCCACGATGGCCGCGTCGCCGGGACGGACCGCGTAGCGGTTCAGGTAGGTGCGCACCGCGCCCGCCAGCATCACGCCGGGCCGGTCGTTGCCGGCGAAGACGAGCGGTCGCTCGTGCGCCCCGGTGGCCAGCACCACCTGCCGGGCGCGGATGTGCCAGACCCGTTGCCGGGAGAGGTGCGGCGCAGTGCGGTGCTCGACGGCGAGCACGTAGTTGTCGTCGTACGAGCCGAACGCCGTGGTGCGGACCAGCACGGTCACCTCAGGGGCCGCGGCCAGCGTGGCGGCGGCGTCGGCGACCCAGTCCAGGGCGGGACCCCCGTTGACCGTCTCGTGCCGGCCCGACAGCAGCGAGCCGCCGAGCTCGGCCTGCTCGTCGACGAGCGTCACGCGCGCGCCGGAGCGCGCCGCGGACAGCGCCGCCGCCAGGCCCGCCGGCCCGGCGCCGACCACCAGGACGTCGGTGTGCACGAAGCATTTGTCGTACTCGGCCTCGTCCGGGGTCGGGTCGAGCCGGCCCAGCCCGGAGAGCGTGCGGGCGGTCAGCCCGCCGACCAGGGGCCGCGTGGTGGCGAGCACCATCGGCTCCGGGAAGGGGCCGCCGAGCTGCAGCAGCGCGTTGGGCTCCTCCACGCCCGCGGCGACGATCCCGCGGGGCCGGCCGCGGTAGATCGAGTCGGCGACGCGGATGCGGCCGTTGGCCAGCAGCGCCGAGGCGACGGTGTCGCCGGGGTGACCGACGTATTCGACGTCGTCGACAGTGAACGTCAGCGAGGTGCCGCGGTCGATCCGGCCGCCCGCGGGCAGGCGGTGGCTTTGCCGCCCGCTCATCGGGGGCCTCCGGTGTAGACGGTGAGGACCTCGTAGGTGCGGGTGTCGCGGACGACGTTGAACCAGCGGCGGCATCCCGTGCTGTGCACCCACCGCTCCGCGAAGGCGCCCTTGGGGTTGTCCCGGTAGAAGAGGTACTCCGCCCATTCCCGGTCGGAGAGGGCGGCCGGGTCCTCGGGGTAGGGCACGTGCGCCTGGCCGCCGTAGCGGTATTCGGTCTCGTCCCGGGGACCGCACCAGGGGCAGTTGATCTGCAGCATCCGGTTGCTCCTCTCGCCTGGTCAGTGGGCGACCGCGGCCGCGCCGTGCTCGTCGATGAGGGCGCCGGTGGTGAACCGCTCCAGCCCGAACGGGCGGTTGAGCTCGTGGGGCTCGCCGGTCGCCATCGTGTGGGCCATCACCCAACCGGCGGACGGCGTCGCCTTGAAGCCGCCGGTCCCCCAGCCGCAGTTGACGTAGAGGTTCTCCACCGGGGTCGCCCCGATGATCGGCGAGGCGTCGGGGCTGACGTCGACGATGCCGCCCCAGGTGCGCAGCAGGTGCGCCCGGCCGAAGATCGGGAAGAGCTCCAGCACCGCGGCCATCTGGTGCTCGATGATGTGGAACGACCCGCGCTGGCCATAGCCGTTGTACGCGTCCACGCCCGCCCCCATCACCAGCTCGCCCTTGTGCGCCTGGGAGACGTACACGTGCACGTGGTTGGACATCACCACTGTCGGGTGGACCGGCTCGTAGAGTTCGGACACGAGCGCCTGCAGCGGGTGCGACTGGATCGGCAGGCGGAATCCGGCCTGCTCCGCGAGCACGCTGCTGTGCCCGGCGGCCGCCAGCCCGACGACGCCGGCGGCGATCCGGCCGCGGGTCGTCTCGACGCCGACGACCCGGCCGCCGTCCTTGACGAAGCCGGTGACGCGGCAGTTCTGGATCAGGTCGACCCCCATCGCGTCGCACGCCCGCGCGAACGCCCAGGCGACGTGGTCGTGCTTGGCGATGCCGGCCCGCGGCTGGAACGTGGCGCCGAGCACCGGGTATCGGACGTCGGGCGAGACGTTGACGATCGGGCAGACCTTGGCGACGTCCTCGGGCTCGAGCCACTCGGCGTCGACGCCGTTGAGCCGGTTGGCGTTGACCCGCCGCACACCCTCCCGCGCGTCCTGCAGGGTGTGCGCCAGGTTGAGCACGCCGCGCTGGCTGAACAGGAAGTCGTAGTCCAGCTCGGCGGGCAGCCCCTCCCACAGCTTGAGCGCGAACTCGTAGATCGCCGCGCTCTCGTCCCACAGGTAGTTGGACCGGATGATCGTGGTGTTGCGGGCCATGTTGCCGCCCGCCAGCCAGCCCTTCTCGAGCACGGCGATGTTGGTCAGGCCGTGGTTCTTCGCCAGGTAGTAGGCCGTGGCGAGGCCGTGACCGCCGCCACCGACGACGACGGCGTCGTAGCACGGCTCGGGGTCGGGGTCCCGCCACAACCAGGCGGGGTGCTCCGGCAGCGGCTCGGCCATCAGCCCTCCTCAAGCGCGTCGAGGACCCAGGTGTGGAACTCGGCGAGGTGGTGCTCGCTGGGCACCAGGACGCCGCCCTCGGCGTACACCCGGGAGTTTGTGGCTTCCTGGCAGCGCTCGCAGGCCTCGAAGTCCTGCTGGTTGACCCGGTGGAAGAGCTCGACGGACTTCGTGAGGTCCCGGCCGGCCGCGACGACCTCGGGCAGGTACAGCCAGTCGCACTCCACGATCGTGCGGTCGGGGGCCACCGGGAACATGCGGTGCAGGATCACGTGGTCGGGGACCAGGTTGACGAAGACCTGCGGCCGGATGGTCACCGCGTAGTAGCGGCGGTCCTGCTCGGCGGTGACGCCCGGGATCCGTTCGAAGCCCTCCGACCCGTCGACGGTGAAGCCCTTGACGTCGTCGCCGAACAGCGCGCCGTGGCCGACGAAGAACTGCGCCGCAAAGCCGTCGGCGAACTCGGGCAGCACCTCGGTCAGCTCCGGATGGATGGTCGCGCAGTGGTAGCACTCCATGAAGTTCTCGACGATGAGCTTCCAGTTCGCCCGCACGTCGTAGGTGATCCGGCGGCCGAACTCGAGCCGGTCGACGGCGTAGGCCTCGATCGACTCGATGTCGCCGAGCCGCGTGCGGACCGCACCCATCACCGTGTCCTCGAACGAGGGGGCCTCGCCGGCGAGGCAGACCCAGACGTAGCCGAGCCACTCGCGGACGTGGACCCTGCGCAGGCCGTATTCGACGCGGTCGACGTCCGGCATCTTGGTCAGGTTGGGCGCCGCGACCAGCCTGCCGTCGAGGTCGTAGGTCCAGGCGTGGTAGGAGCACTGGAAGGCGCGCCGCACCTCGCCCGCCGGCTCGGTGCACAGCCGCGCCCCGCGGTGCCGGCAGACGTTGAAGAAGGCCCGCGCCTCGCCGGTGCGGTTCCGGGTGACCAGCACGCTCTCGCGGCCGACCCGGACCGTCCGGAAGGCGCCCGGCGTGCCGACGTCGGCGGACCTGACCGCGCAGATCCACATCGCCTCGAAGATGCGCGCCTGCTCCAGCGCGAAGATCTCCGGGTCGGAGTAGTAGGAGCCGGGCAGCGTCTTGAGCAGGCTGCCCGGAACGAGGTTGACGGTCACGCGGGTACTCCTTGGACGACGAGTCGCCGGCGGACGGACATGAACTGCTTCGGCTGGTCGATGCCGAGCACGGCCACCGGCTCGCCGCCGCGCCGGTAGACCGCGACGAACGAGCCCTCGGCGACCGAACCCGCCTCGACCGTGACGCCGTCGGCCAGCCGGGCGTGACCGGCGAGCTGGATGCGGCGGCCGTGGATGTCGGACCAGAGGTACGGCGGGCGCTGCGGGCGCGGCTCGGCGCGGCCCCCGGACAGCAGCGTGCGGGCGGCGACCGCGCCCCGCTCGCGGGCGCTGGTCCAGTGCTCCACCCGGTGGTGGCGCCCCAGGGCCGGGTCGAACCAGGCGCTGCAGTCGCCGACCGCGACCACGCCGGGCCGCGAGGTCGCCCCCGCCGCGTCGCAGAGCACGCCGTCGCCGATGCGGACCCCCGATCCCCGCAGCCAGGAGACCGCGGGCACCGCGCCGAGCCCCAGCACCACGGTGTCGGCCGGGACGCGACGGCCGTCGGCCAGGTGGACTGCCGGCCGCGGGCCGTCGCGGCGTACCTCGGTGGCCCGCCCGCCGGTCAGCACCTCGACGTGGTGGCGGTCGTGCAGGTCGGCGACGGCGCCGGCGAACCGCCCGAGCGCGGCCCGCAGCGGCGCGTCGCTGGCGACGACGAGCGTGACGTCGCAGCCGAGCGCGCGGGCCGTCGACGCCACCTCGGAGCCGATGAAGCCGGCGCCGACGACCGCGACCCGGCCTCCGCGGCGCAGGTCCTCGCGGAGCGCGACGGCGTCGTCGAGGGTGCGGAGCAGGTGTACGCCGGGCAGGCGGGCGCCGGGCAGGTCGTCGCGGGCCCGGGCGCCGGTGGCGACGACCAGCCCGTCGAAGGCCAGCGCGGCGCCGACGTCGAGGAGGACCGTGTGACCGGCCAGGCCGACGGCCCGGGTGCCCAGCCGCCACCGCAGGCCCAGGTCCTCGCCCTCCGCCGCCAGGCTCAGCTGCGCCGGGCCGTCGCGGGCCGCCAGGAACTCCTTGGACAGCGGCGGCCGGTCGTAGGGCCGGTGCGGCTCGTCCCCCACCATGACGAGCTCACCGGCGAACCCCTCGGCGCGCAGCGCCCGGGCGGTCGCGAGCCCGGCGAGGGAGGCGCCGACGACGACGATCCGCTTCACCTGGTACCCCCCACGGCGCCCTCGGAGAGGGTCACATAGACCATGTCGTCCTCGACGTGGACCCGGTGGATGCGCACCGGCCGCTTCGCCGGCGGCGCGTCGACGGCGCCGGTGCGCAGGTCGAAGCGGGACGCGTGCAGCGGGCACTCGACCTCGCAGCCCTCGAGCCAGCCGTCGGCCAGCGACGCGTCCTGATGGGTGCAGGTGTCGTCGATCGCGAAGAGCTCCCCGTCCTCGGTGTGGAACACCGCGATCGGGACCTCGGCCTCGACGCGGACGGCCGCGCCCCGCGGCACCGCGGACAACGGGCAGGCCGGGATGCTCCGGGGTGTGGTCATGCCGGCACCTCGTCGAGGACCGGGGCGGGCGTGAGCCCGGCGGCGCGCTCGGCCAGTGCGGCTACGCGCGAGCGCAGCCGGGCGCGGATCGCGGCGGTCGTCGCCTTGCCGTCCAGGAGCTGCGCGGACATGAGGCTCCTTCCTTGTGGGGGTGGTGGTCGGTCAGCTGCGCAGGCGCGTCATCTTCGGGTCGAAGAGCGGCTCGGGGGTGACGGTCGCGGGGACGCGCCGGTCGAAGTAGCGGATCTGCACCCCCTGGCCGGGGACGGCCAGCTCGGCCGGCAGCCAGGCGTAGGCGATGCCCTTGCCGATCGTGTAGCCGTAGGCGGCGCTCGTCACATATCCGACCGGGCGGCCGTCGACGAGGACGGGCTCCTTGCCCACCACCGTGTCGGCGGGGTCGTCGATCGTCAGGCAGGTCAGCCTCCGGGTCTGGGACTCCTTGCGCCGTAGCAGGGCGTCGCGGCCGATGAAGTCGCCCTTGTCGAGCTTGACCGCGAAGCCGAGGCCGGCCTCGTAGGGGTCGTGCTCGAAGGTCATGTCCGCCCCGAACGACCGGTAGCCCTTCTCGAGCCGGAGGCTGACGAAGGCGCCGCGGCCGGCGGCGATGATCCCGTGGTCCCGCCCGGCCCGCCAGATGGTGTCCCAGAGCCGCAGCCCGAGGTCGGCGGTGGTGTACAGCTCCCAGCCGAGCTCACCGACGTAGGACAGCCGCAGCGCGGTCACCGGCACGTGGCCGACGTGCAGCCGGCGGGCGCGGAAGTACTTCAGGCCGTCGTTGGTCAGGTCCGCATCGGCGAGCGGGCCCAGCACCTCGCGCGCCGCCGGGCCCCACAGGCCGATGCAGCAGGTGCCCGGCGTGAGGTCGCCGACCTGCACCGACCCGTCGGCGGGCAGGTGCCGGCGGAACCAGTCGAGGTCGAGGTTGCCGTTGGCGCCGACCTGGTAGTGCTCGGCGTCGAGCCGCGCGACGGTGACGTCACTGCGGATGCCGCCATCGACGTCCAGCAGCAGGCAGTAGCTCACCGAGCCCACCGACTTGTCCACGTCGGCGGTGGTGAGGCGCTGCAGGAAGGCGGTGGCGCCGGGTCCGGTGACAGTGATCCGCTTGAGCGCGGTCATGTCGTACATCGCGACGCCCTCGCGGGTGGCCAGCGCCTCGGCGCCCACGACGGGCGACCAGTACCGGGCGGCCCACGGGCCGGGCCGGGGGATGTCGCGGCCCGGCAGCAGCGCGCGGTTGGCGTCGTACCACTGCGGACGCTCCCAGCCGGTCGCCTCCAGGAAGAAGGCGCCGAGCTCCTGCTGGCGCGCGTAGAACGGCGAGGTGCGCAGCGGCCGCGGGGACTCCATCGGCTGCAGCGGGTGCAGGACGTCGTACACCTCGACGTAGTTCTGGCAGTCGCGCTCGAGCACGTATGCCGGGCTGCGCTGGAACTCCTCGAACCGGTTCACGTCGCACTCGTGCAGGTCGAAGCTCGAGCAGTACCCGTCCACGAGCCACTCGGCCATGGCCCGGCCGACGCCCGCCGAGTGGGTGACCCAGACGGCCTCGGCGACCCAGAAGCCGGACAGGCCGGGCGACTCGCCGAGCAGCGGCAGGCCGTCGGGCGTGAACGAGAAGACGCCGTTGATGCCCTCCTCGACCTTGGCCTCGGCGGTCGCGGGCAGCAGCGACCGGGTCTCCTCCCAGGCCGGCGCGAAGTCGTCCGGCGTGAACGTCAGCACCGAGGGCATGACCTCGGCCTCGTCCACGGGGAGCAGGTCGCGGGCGTCGAGCGGCAGCGGCCGGTGGCCGTAGTAGCCGATCCCGAGCCGGTCGTAGCGGTCCCGGTAATACAGGTCGGCGTCCTGGTGGCGCAGGATCGGGCGCACCGCCTCCTCGGCCTGGCCCTCGAGGCCGGGGACCGGTCCGGTCCAGGCGAGCTGGTGGGCCAGGGGGGTCAGCGGCAGGTTCATCCCCGCCAGCGCGGCGACCTTGGGCCCCCAGATCCCGGCGCAGCACACGACCACGTCGGCGGGGAGCTCACCGCGGTCGGTGACGACGCCGGCGACCCGGCCCGCCTCGGCCCTGATGTCGAGCACCTCGTGCCGGGCGAGGAACCGCACGCCGCGGGCCTTGGCCAGCTCGATCTGCGCCTCGACCGCCCACAGCGCCTTGGCCAGCCCGTCCGTCGGCACGAAGAGCCCGCCGAGCACCCGGTCGCGGTCGAGCAACGGGTACAGGCGCACGCACTCGTCGGGGTCGACGAGCCGGGCGTCCACCCCCCACGCCGTCACCCAGCCGTGCCGGCGGTGCAGCTCGGCGAGCCGCTCCGCGGTGGTCGCCACCTCGAGGCCGCCGACCTGCAGGAAGCAGGACCGGCCCTCGTGGCGCAGGCGCACGAACTTCTCCACGGTGTAGCGCGCCATCTGGGTCATCGTCCTGGAGCCGTTGGTCTGGAACACCAGCCCGGGGGCGTGCGACGAGGAGCCCCCGGTCGCCGGGAGGTCGCCCTGGTCCACGACGGTGACGTCGGTCCATCCCCGTGCGGAGAGCTCGTCGGCCAGCGCGGCGCCGACCACGCCGGCCCCGATGATGACGGTTCGTGGTCCGGTCATGGGCGCGCCCCCCTGTTGCGTTATCTGCATCTCATTGCGCTACACGCAACGGTGCCTCGTTCGGGGCCAGCCCGTCAAGAGACTTGGAGAACGGGATTTCGCGGCAACGAATCCAGGAGCGCCAGTCGCCCGGATGCCGCCACAAAAGGCGGTCGGCTACGCTCCTTTGTATGCACTCTCAGCAGACTGTTCCACGATGAGCAACTCGACCGGGACCGAAGCCGCAGACAAGGGTCCGGGCGGGCTCCAGTCGGTCGACCGTGCGCTCAACGTCCTGGAGCTGCTCGCCCGCTGGGGCAACGGGGGTGTCTCCGAGCTGGCCGCGGAGCTCGACGTGCACAAGTCGACGGCGTTCCGCCTGCTCGGCGCGCTGGAGTCGCACGGGCTGGTCGAGCAGACCGAGGAGCGCGGCAAGTACCGCCTCGGGTTCGGCCTGGTCCGGCTGGCCGGCGCGGTCTCGGGCCGGATGGACATCACCAAGCAGGCCCGGCCGGTGGCGGAGCGGCTCGCCAACGCGATCGGCGAGACGGTGAACATCGCCGTGCTGCGGGAGCACTACGCGATCAACGTCGACCAGGCCCTCGGCCCCGCCTCGGTGACCACGCAGAACTGGGTCGGCCAGCTCACCCCCCTGCACGCCACGTCGAGCGGCAAGGTGCTGCTCGCGCACGTCGACGGTCCGGAGCGCGGCCGCCTGGTCAAGGCAGGTGGCCTGCCCGCGTTCACGGCGGAGACCATCACCTCGCCCGGCGAGCTCGACAAGGAGCTGCACAAGATCCTGGAGAACGGCTACGCCACCACCATCGGGGAGTACGAGGACGGGCTGAACGCCGTCGCCGTGCCGGTCCGGGACGCCGACGGCACCGTCGTCGCCGCCCTCAGCGCCTCGGGCCCGTCCTACCGCCTGACGGCGGACCGCATGGAGGACCTGGTGCCGACCATGAAGGAGGCGGGGCTGGAGGTCAGCCGCCGCCTCGGCTACATCGGCCCCCGAGGCGACTGAGCCGGGCCGCACCGGACCGCACCGGGCCGCACCGGACCGACCGGCGCCGCGGCCCGGGCGATCCCGGACCGCGGCGGACGTGCATCAGCCCAGCCAGGCCGCGACCTTGTCCGGGTTGGCCTCCACCCACTTCTTGGCGGCGGCCTCGGCGGACAGCTTGTCGACGGTGATGTACTTCGCGACCAGGTTCTGGTCGGCATTGGTCCACTGGAACTTCTTCACCAGGGCGACCGCGGTCGAGTCGGACTTGGACCACTTGGTCGACACGACCTTCTTCAGCGGGGTCTCCGGGTAGTCGCAGGCCACCTTCGCCGGATCGCCCTGGCAGCCGTCCTTGTACGCCGGGAGCTTCACCTTGACCAGCTTGAGCTCCGCGTGGATGTACTGCGGCTCCCAGAAGTAGCCGATGAGCGGCTTCCGGTTCTTCTCGGCCTGCTGGAACGCCGTGATCGTGGCCGCCTCGCCGCCGGAGAAGACGACCTTGAAGTTCAGCTTCAGGTTGCTCACGATCGCCTCGTCGAACTGGACGTACGACGGGTCGGAGCCCAGGAACTGTCCCTTGCCGCCGGACTCGGAGGTGGCGAACTCGCTGGCGTACTTGTTGAGGTTCTGCCAGTCGGTGATGTCCGGGTGCGCCTCGGCCAGCCAGCCCGGGACGTACCACCCGATGATGCCGACGTTGCCGGTCGGCCCGAAGTCCACGGCGCTGCCGTCACCCGACCCCGCGAAGAACTTCTTCTCCAGGTCGGGGTGCCCCCAGTCCTCGATCACGACGTCCACCTCGTTGGTGCCGAACCCCTGCCAGGAGACGTCTTCCTTGAGGTTCTTGTAGGTGACCTTGCACCCGAGCTTGGTCTGCGCCAGGTAGCCGACGACGTAGGCGCTGGCCTCGTACCCCACCCAGGGGTTCACGGCCATCTTCAGCTCGCCGCACTTGCCCGCCTGCTGGGTCTGCTGGGTCTGCTGCTCGATCTCGCCCTTGCCGCAGGCGACGAGCATCAGCACCGCGCACGCCGCCACCCCGAGGAGTCGGAAGCGCGTCAGCCGTGTCTTCATCTGATTCCTCCTTGGTTGTCACACCTGTTGTCGCGACCGCCCACCGGCGGCTCGAGCGATCCGATCGAGCATGATCCCGAGCAGCACGATCGTGATGCCGGCGGCGGCACCCTTGCCCCACTCCTCGGAGCGGGAGAAGCCGAGGACGACGTCGTAGCCGAGGGCCCCGGCGCCGACCATGCCGCCGATCACCGCCATCGCCAGCACGTAGAGCAGGCCCTGGTTGGCCGCCAGCACTAGCGAGCCCCTCGCCATCGGCAGCTGCACCTTCGTGATTTCCTGCCAGGTGGTCGACCCGGCCGATCGCGCCGCCTCGAGCGTGGTCGGCGACACGCCCTTGACGCCGTCGGCGACCAGCTTGATCGCGGCCGGGGCCGCGTAGATGACCCCGGCGACAATCGCCGTGAACCGGGTGGGTCCGAACAACGCCAGGGCGGGAATCAGGTAGACGAACGAGGGAATGGTCTGGCCGGCGTCCAGCAGCGGCCGCAGGACGAGGTCGACGGCGCGCCGCCGGGCCATCCAGACCCCGAAGACCAGCGCCAGGAGCATCACCAGGATGGTCGCGACGAGCGTCATGTTGAGCGTGATCATCGCGTCGTGCCACAGGTCGAAGTACCACATCCCGGCCACGCAGACGAGCGTCGGCACGAGCGCCCGCGTCCCGCCGACGACGACGGCCAGGAGCAGGATCGCCAGGGCGGAGAGCCACCACGGCGAGTCCGCCAGCAGGGACTGCATCGGGTTGAGCAGGCCGTAGGTGATGCCGTCCTTGATCGCCGCCGTGAGGCCACCGAACACGTCGGTCACCCACCCGACGAGGGAGTTGACCGCGTCCGCGACCGACGCCCCGGCCGTGTTGTCCGGAAAGTCCGCGGCCCAGAGGTAGTAGCGGGAGAGCCAGACGGCGACGAGGGCCGCGCCGCCGCCGGCCGCGAGCCCGATGCGGTGCGCCCGCCGGCTGCCGCCGCGCCCGCGCGCCACGAGCTCGCCACGCTCGCTGGCGGCCGTGGTGGTCCGGTCGAGCATCACGGCCATGACCACGATGAGCATGCCGGGGACGAAGGCCCGGCCCACGTCGTCGCGGAAGAGCGCCTGGAGGACGGGTACGCCGAGGCCGGGACCGTCGATGTAGGCCGCGACCGTGGCCATCGCCAGCGCGGCCATGATGGTCTGGTTGAGCCCGACCACGATGGTCTTGCGGGCCATCGGGAGCTGCACCTTGACCAGCCGCTGCCACCGGGTCTGCCCCGCCGAGTCGGTCGCCTCGATCGTGTCGGCCGGCACCGAACGGATGCCGTGGCCCGCGATCCGGATGATCGGCGGGAGCGCATAGATCAGCGTGCACACCACGGCCCCGGAGGCGCCGATGCCGAAGAACAGCACGATCGGCAGCAGGTAGACGAAGGTCGGCATCGTCTGCATGAGATCCAGCAGCGCGGACATCACGGTGTCGGCCCGCCGGCTGGTGCCGACCAGCACGGCGAGCGGCATGCCGACGGCGACGGAGACGGCGACGGCAACGAACGTGACGATCAGCAGATCGATCGACTCCGACCAGAAGCCGAACGCTCCGAACGAGACGAAGGACGCCCCGACGAGCAACGCGATCCGCCATCCGGCCAGGGCGTAGCCGACCCAGGCGGCCACCGCGGTGACGCCGAGCCAGCCGACCTCGGGCACCGGCCGCGGGAAGTTCGGGATGGACAGCATCCGCTGCAGCCAGTCGACGGCGGCGACGAACCCGTCGCCGAGCGCGAACGTGAGCCGCACGACCGGGTTAGTGTCGCGGCTGGCGAGCACGCTGTCGCGGAAGCCGGTGAGCGTGCCGTGCAGCTCGGTGTGCTCGCGACCGGGCAGCGCCAGAGTGTCCGTGCCCTTCGTGAACAGCCACACGACGATCCACGCCGCGACGACGCCCAGCGCCCACGCCCAGCGAGGGACACCGGTGCGCGGCACCGGCGCGGGCGGGGCCTCCCTCGCTGGCGGCCGGGTCGCGGGCGCGCCGACCGCGGTGCTCATGCGGGCGTCCCGATACCGCGGTCGGCGGGGTGGGGCTGCTCCTCGGCGACGACGACCCGCAAGATCGCGTCGTCGTCGACGATGCCGATCAACTTGCCGTCCTCGACCACCCGCACCGGGTGCTCGGAGGCGAGCGCGGCCTTGGCAGCCTTGCGCACGATGGTGTCCGGGGGCATGACCGGGCCCTCGGCGGTGTCGTCGGGCCGCGGCTCGCGCATCACCCAGCGCAGCGTGAGCACGTGGGAGCGCGGCACCTCGGAGGTGAAGTCGCGGACGTAGTCGTCGGCCGGGGCGCCGACCACCTCGTCGGGTGTGCCGATCTGGACGACCTCGCCGTCGCGCATGATGAGGATCCGGTCGCCCAGCTTGAGCGCCTCGCTCAGGTCGTGGGTGATGAACACCATCGTCTTGCCGACCTCGTGGTGCAGCCGGATGACCTCGTTCTGCATATCGCGGCGGATCAGCGGGTCGAGGGCCGAGAACGGCTCGTCGAACAGCAGCACCTGCGGGTCCACCGCGAGCGCGCGCGCCAGGCCGACACGCTGCTGCATGCCGCCGGAGAGCTGGTCGGGGAAGGAGCCCTCATATCCGGACAGGCCCACCAGGTCGATCATCTCCTGGGCCCGCCGGCGCCGTTCCGCCTTGCCCTCGCCGCGGATCTCCAGCCCGTAGGCGACGTTGTCGATGACCTTGCGGTGCGGCAGCAGGCCGAAGTGCTGGAAAACCATCGCCACGTGCCGGCGGCGCAGCTCGCGCACCCTGGCGGCCGAGGCGCTCGTGACCTGCTCGCCGTTCATCGTCACGGTGCCGGAGGTCGGCTCGATCAGCCGGGTGAGCAGCCGGCTCAGCGTGGACTTGCCCGACCCCGACAGGCCCATGACCACGAACACCTCGCCGGGGGCGACCTCGAACGAGACGTCCTTGACCGCGGCGACGCACCCCGTCCTGGCGAGCAGGTCCTTGCGTGACAGCGTGGCGTCCGGCGTGCCGATGATCTTGTCGGCCCGGGGGCCGAAGATCTTCCAGAGCGAGTCGACCCTGAGCGCCGGCTCCCCCGAGGTCCGATCCCGCGGCCGCTCGGTGATCGTCTGTTCCGCGGTCATGGTCATGCCCTCTCTGCGGGGGTGGGCCGTGAACGGTCGGGATACAGCGGGCTGCCGTCGCGGCAGCGGTAGAACGGCGCGTCGGACGGCGCCAGCTGGGTGTTGCCGAGGATCAGGTCCGCCGACTTCTCGGCGAGCATGACCACCGGGGCGTAGATGTTGCCGTTGGTGACGTAGGGCATGGAGGACGCGTCGACGACGCGCAGGCCCTCGACCTCGCGCACCCGCATGCTCATCGGGTCGAGCACCGACAGGTCGTCGACGCCCATGCGGGCCGTGCAGGAGGGGTGCAGGGCGGTCTCGGCGTCGCGGGCGACCCAGTCGAGGATCTCCTCGGGTGTCTCCACCGACCGGCCCGGCGACAGCTCACCGTTGTTGAACGGCGCGAACGCCGGCTGGTTCAGGATGTTGCGCGCCACGTGGACGGCCTCGACCCACTCGCGGCGGTCCTGGTCCGTGGACAGGTAGTTGAACCGCAGGGCGGGGTGTTCGAACGGGTCGGCCGACTTCAGCTTGACCGTCCCGCGCGCGTCGGAGTACATCGGCCCGATGTGCACCTGATAGCCGTGGCCCTCGGTGGGCGCGGAGCCGTCGTAGCGGATCGCGATCGGCAGGAAGTGGAACATCAGGTTCGGGTAGTCCACATCCTCGTTGCTGCGCACGAACCCGCCCGCCTCGAAGTGGTTCGAGGCGCCCAGGCCCTTGCGGAAGAAGAGCCACTCCGCCCCGATCCGAGGCCGGCTGCGCCACCTGAGTCCGGGGGCTATGGACACCGGGAGTTTGGAGGCGTACTGGATGTAGACCTCGAGATGGTCCTGGAGGTGTTCCCCCACTCCGGGGACGTCGGCGACGACGTCGATCCCGAGGTGCTTGAGTTCCTCGGCGTTGCCCACCCCCGAGAGCATGAGCAGCTGCGGTGAGTTGATCGCGCCGCCGCACAGCACGACCTCGCCGGCCCGCACCGAACGCTTGCGGCCGAAGTGCTGGAAGTCCACGCCGACGGCCCGGTTGCCCTCGAAGCGGACCCGGGTGGTCATCGCGCGGGTGTACACCGTGAGGTTCTTGCGCGACATCACCGGGTGCAGGTACGCCCGGGCCGCACTGAGCCGGCGGCCGCGGTGGATGTTGCGGTCGAACCGGCCGAAGCCCTCCTGCCGGTAGCCGTTGACGTCGTCGGTCAGCGGGTAGCCGGCCTGCTGAGCCGCCTCCAGGAACGCGCCGAACAGCGGGTTGGTCGCCGGGCCGCGCTCGAGGAGCAGCGGGCCGGAGCCGCCGCGCCACTGGTCGGCGCCGGCGAGGCAGTGCTCCATCCGCTTGAAGTACGGCAGGCAGTGCGCGTAGCTCCAGGTCTGCATGCCCGGGTCGGCCGCCCACCGCTCGTAGTCCAGCGGGTTGCCACGCTGGAAGATCATCCCGTTGATGCTGCTCGATCCGCCGAGCACCTTGCCCCGCGCGTGGTAGATCCGCCGGTCGCGCATCATCGGCTCCGGCTCCGACTCGTACTTCCAGTCGTAGAACCGGTTGCCGATGGGGATCGTCAGCGCCGCCGGCATGTGGATGAACGGGTCCAGCTTGCTGTCCGAGCGTCCCGCCTCGAGCACCAGGACGGAGACCTTCGGGTCCGCGCTCAGCCGGTTCGCCAGCACGCTGCCCGCCGAGCCGCCACCGACGATGACGAAGTCGTAGTGCTTGAGGATCTCCGGCATCAACACGCCTCCGCCTCGCCGAGCAGTTGCCCATATCGCAACCAAATGTGGTATGCGCAACAGCATCGCCATGCGATCTGCGCCACGTCAAGGCCTCGGCGAAGATCATCTATCCGAAACACGAGCGTTACTGTTGCGCATTGTGCGACTGGTTGCATGTCATGCATCGCGGATGCACACTGCACCAATGAGCGACTACGTCCTGACGGTCGACTGCCCCGACGCGCCCGGTCTGGTGTACGCCGTCTCGCGGTTCGTGGCCCACAACGCCGGCGACATCCGGGAGAGCCAGCAGTACGACGACCTGCTCAGCGGCCGGTTCTTCCTCCGCCTCGTCTTCGAGGTGACGGACCCGGCCGTCACCCTCGAAGGGCTGCGTCGCGAGTTCCACCAGCTGGCCGCGCGGCACTCCATGAACTGGCAGCTCTGGGACGCCCACGCGCCGTACCGGACGCTGATCATGGTGTCGAAGTTCGGCCACTGCCTGAACGACCTGCTCTTCCGGTGGCAGACCGGCGCGCTGCAGGTGGAGATACCACTGATCGTCTCCAACCACCGCGACATGGAGCCCCTGGCGAACGCCTACGGCGTGGACTTCCGCCTCATCCCGGTGACCCCCGACACCAAGGCCGCCGCCGAGGAGGAGCTGATGGGGCTCGTCGACTCGCTCGGCATCCACCTGGTCGTGCTGGCCCGCTACATGCAGGTGCTCTCCGACGACCTGTGCAAGTCACTGGAGGGCCGGGCGATCAACATCCACCACTCGTTCCTGCCCAGCTTCAAGGGCGCCAAGCCCTACCACCAGGCGTTCGACCGCGGCGTGAAGCTGGTCGGGGCCACCGCGCACTACGTCACGGCCGACCTGGACGAGGGGCCGATCATCGAGCAGGACGTGGTCCGCGTCGACCACCGCGCGACCGCGCCCGACCTGGTGGCCGCCGGCCGCGACGTCGAGTGCCAGGTGCTCTCGCGGGCGGTCGCCTGGCACGCGCAGACCCGGATTCTGCTCAACGGCCACCGGACCGTGGTGTTCCGCTGACGCGGTCCCGCCCGCCCGACGATGCCCTCGCCCCGATCCGGGCCGACGGCATCGTCACGCCGGACCCGCCGTCAGTCGCCCAGCTCCTTGCGCCGGCGCTGCACGTAGTCCTCCAGCTCCGCGCGGACCGCGTCGTCCAGCGGCGGCCGCTCGTACTCCGCCAGCCGCTGCTGGTAGATCTTCGTGGCCCGGCCCGCGGCATCCACGCCGCCGCCCCGCATCCAGCGCTCATAGTTGTCCGACGAGGACAGCAGCGGGCGGTAGAAGCAGGTGCGGAAACGCTCCATCGTGTGCGCGGCGCCGAGGAAGTGCCCGCCGTGCCCGACCTCCTGGTGGGCATCGAAGGCCAGCGACGCCTCGTCGATCTCCAGCGGCTTGAACTGGGCCTGCAGCATCTGCACCAGCTCGACGTCGATCACGAACTTCTCGTAGGAGGCCACCAGGCCGCCGTCGAGCCAGCCCGCGGCGTGCATCACCCAGTTGGTGCCGGCGAGGAACGTCGGCAACATGGTCATCAGCGCCTCGTAGCCGGCCTGCGCGTCGGGCACCTGCGAGGAGGTCATGGCCCCGCCCGAGCGGAACGGCAGGCCGAAGTGCCGCGCGATCTGGCCGGTGCAGAGCAGGCCCAGGCCGGACTCGGGGGTGCCGAACGTCGGCGAGCCGGACTGCATGTTGATGTTGGACAGGAACGACCCGAAGATCACGGGGCAGCCCGGCCGGATCAGCTGCGAGAGCGCGATCCCGGTGAACGCCTCGGCCATCTGCTGGACCAGGGCCGCCGGCACGGTCACCGGCGACATCGCCCCCATCAGCAGAAACGGGGTCAGCACGACGGGCTGGTTGGCCGCGCTGTATTCGAACTGCGCCTCGAGCATCCGGTCGTCCCAGCGCAGCGGCGAGTTGCAGTTGATCAGAGAGATCGTCACCGGCGTCCGCTCGATGACGTCGCGGCCGCCGAACAGGATCGCGCTCATCTCGATCGTGTCGCGGGCGTTGACCCCCGACACGACGTTGCCCATGTACACCTTGTCGGTCAGCGTCTGCAACGCCAGTGTCATGTCGAGGTGGCGGGAGTCGAGCGGGGTGTCGTTGGGCTCGCAGATCACGCCGCCGGCCGAGTCCAGCACCGGGAACGACTGGGCCAGCTTGGTGAAGGCCCGGAAGTCCTCCATGGTGGCGTCCCGGCGGACCTCGCCCTGCCGGACGAACGGCGGGCCGTAGACGGCGCCGAACGCCATCGCGTCACCGCCGATGTGAATCGAGTGCTCGGGATTGCGGGCCGCGACGTCGAACTCGCGGGGCGCCTTGGCCAGCTGCTCGAGCACGAAGTCGGGGTCGAAGAAGACGGCGTTGTCCTCGACCCTCTGGCCGGCGGCGCGGAACAGGTCCAGGGCGCGGTCGCTCATGAACTCCACGCCGATCTCGGACACGAGCCGGCGCCAGCCCTGGTCCAGCGCGGCCATCGCGTCGGCGGACAGCACCTCGTAGCGAGGCATCGAGTTGCGGAACATCGGTCCTCCTTACTTGACCCCCACGTGCACGAGATTCTAACCTCATGATATGGGAGTTGAGTTTCATATTATGGAACTCATCCCATCGATCACGGAGAACAGGTGGCGGATCAGAGGTGACGGAGCGCAACCAGGCCCAGCAGGGCACCCAGGCGGTCGACCGCGCCGCGGCGCTGGTCGCGATGGTCGTCCAGGCGGACGAGCCGATCACCTTCACCGAACTCGCCGAGGCCTCCGGCCTGGCCCGCTCCACGACCTCCCGGCTCCTGTCCGCCCTGGAACGCACGCGCCTGCTGGAGCGCGACGAGTCCGGGGCCTACGTCCCGGGGGCGCTGTTCGCGCTCTACTCGGCCCGGCACGACCAGTGGAGCGACGTGGTGCGGCTGGCCCGCCCGACGCTGCGCAAGCTGCAGCGCGACACCGGCGAGACCGTCAACCTGGGCATTCCGCGCGGCGACACCGTCGTGCAGATCGCGCAGGAGACCACCCGCTACGTGCTCGGCGCCCGGGACTGGGTCGGCGTCGACGTCCCGGCGCACTGCTCGGCGCTCGGCAAGGCGATGTACGCCTTCGACGGGCTCTCGCTGCCCCGCGCGCCGCTGGAGACCCCGACCCAGCACTCGATCGACTCCCTGGACCGCCTGGAGCAGGACATCCGCCGGGTGCGGCGCCTCGGCTACGCGACCACGAGCGAGGAGTTGGAGATCGGGCTCTCCGCGGTCGCCGTCCCCGTCCGTGACCGGGCCGGCAACACGGTCGCGGCCCTGGGCGTCTCCGGCCCCACCGTGCGACTCGAAGGACGGGTCGACCAGTTCGGTCGGCTCTTGCTGCAGCAGGCCGAGGCTCTCTCGGGCCTGCTCCGGAACCGGATGCTCGAGGAGGGCGTCGCATGAACTCACCCCCGATGAGGCCCGAGGAGATCCTTCAGGGGCTCTACGACCAGACGTTGGTGGGCAACGGTCCCCGGGTGCTCGAGCTCACCCACCAGGCGCTCGGGCAGGAGATGGAGCCGCAGAGCCTGCTCTTCGACGCCCTCATCCCCGCCCTCGAGGAGGTCGGCGCCCGGTTCGAGCGCGGCGACTTCTTCGTGCCGGAGATGCTGATCGCCGGTCGGGCGATGGCGGGCGCGATGGCGGTGCTGCGCCCCCTGCTCGCGGACACGGGCGTGGCGACCATCGGCAAGTTCGTGATGGGCACGGTCAAGGGCGACGTCCACGACATCGGCAAGAACCTGGTCAACATCATGCTCGAGGGCGCCGGCTTCGAGGTGATCGACCTCGGCGTGCAGGTGGCACCGGAGAAGTTCGTCGAGGCGGTGCGGCAGCACAAGCCGGACATCCTCGGCTTCTCGGCGTTCCTGACCACCACGATGCCGATGTTCAAGGCCAACATCAACGCGCTGCAGAAGGCCGGCCTCCGCGACGAGGTCATCGTCATGGTCGGCGGCGCGCCGGTCACCCAGGAATACGCCGACGCCGTCGGTGCCGACGGCTACGCCGCCGACGCCTCCGCGACCGTCAAGCGCGCCAAGGACCTGCTCAACAAGCGCCGGGCCCTGGTGTCGGCATGACGGCCCGGCACGAGACGCGGCTGCGTTCGGCGACGAAAGAGGTCGTGATCGGTCACGACCGGCCGTTCTGCGTGATCGGCGAGCGGATCAACCCGACCGGCCGGCGCATCTTCCAGGAGCAGTTGCGCGCGGGCGACCTGTCGGCGATCGAGCGCGACGTCAAGGCCCAGGTGGACGGCGGCGCCGACGTGCTGGACGTCAACATGGGCGTCCCGCTGACCGACGAGCCGGACCTGCTGGCCAAGGCGATCAAGCTCGTCCAGTCGCTGACCGACCTGCCGATCTGCATCGACTCCTCGGTGGTCGAGGCGCTCGAGGCCGGCCTGGCAGTCTACGAGGGGCGGGCCCTGGTCAACTCGGTAACCGCCGAGGACGACCGGCTCGAGTGGATCCTCCCGCTCGTGAAGCGCTACGACGCCGCGATCATCGCGCTGCCCAACGACCACGACGAGATCCCGATGGAGGTCGACAAGCGCGTCGAGCTCACGCACAAGATCGTCCGTGTGGCCACCGGGGAATACGGTATCGCGGCCGCGGACATCGTCATCGACCCCTTGGCCATGCCCATCGGGGCGGACACCACGGTCGGCGTCACGGCGTTCGAGACCATGCGGCGGATCCGCGACGAGCTCGGGCTGAACATGACGTGCGGCGCGTCCAACGTCTCGTTCGGCATGCCCGGCCGGCACGGCCTCGGCGCGGCGTTCCTGCCCATGGCGATGGCCAGCGGCCTGACCAGCGCGATCATGGACGCCCGGACCCCGCAGATCGTCGAGGCGGTCAAGGCGGCCGATCTACTGCTAGGCCACGACGAGTGGGGCATGAGCTGGATCGCGGCCCACCGCGCGAAACAGGCGCAAACGGCGTGAGCGCAGGTGCCGAGGTGGGCAACGAGGACGGCACCGGCCGGGTCGAGCTCGCGTTCACGCCCTCGGGCCGGTCGGTGCGGGTGCCCCCGGGCGTGTCGGTCTTCGACGCGGCCAGCTGGAACGGGATCGCCATCGACTCGACCTGCGGCGGGCACGGCACCTGCAAGAAATGCCGCATCCGCATCGTCGACGGCAGCGTCCCGGTCTCCCGGCTCGACGTGCGCTCCTTCACGCCCGAGCAGCTGCGGGAGGGCTGGCGGCTGGCCTGCCTCGCGCAGGCCGCCGGGGATCTGACCGTCGAGGTCCCGCCCCTGGTGACCCGGCCCAAGGCCGCGACCGTCGGCGTGGGCCGGCAGGTGATCCTGCGCCCCGCCGTGCAGAAGCGCTACGTCGAGCTCGACGAGCCGTCCCTCGCCGACCAGCGCACCGACCTCGCGCGCCTGCGGGACGGCATCGACGACCTCGAGCTGACGCCCGACCTGCACGCGCTGCGCCGGCTGCCCACGGTGCTGCGGCAGTCCGACTTCAAGGTCACCGCGGTCATCGTCGACGAGGCGCTGATCGACGTGGAGCCCGGCGACACGACCGGGCGCCGCTTCGCGATCGCCTTCGACCTCGGCACGACGACGGTGGTGGCCACCCTCCTCGACCTCACGACCGGCACGCCGGTGGCCGTGCAGTCGATGCTCAACCGGCAGCAGCCGTTCGGCGGCGACGTCATCACGCGCATCAGCAGCACGATGATGGACCCCGAGGCCCTCGGCCGGCTCCAGCGGCTGGCCCAGGAGACGCTGGCCGAGCTGGCCGCCGCCGTGTGCGCCGACGGCGGGGTCGAGCCGGCGGAGGTCTACGAGGTCGCGCTGGCCGGCAACGCCACGATGACCGCCCTGCTGCTCGGCATCGACCCCGAGCCGCTCGGCGTCGCGCCGTTCGTGATGGCCACCGCGACCCCCGAGGGCCTGCGGGCCGCGGACCTGGGGCTCGGTCTGCACCCGGGGGCGCGGGCGACGCTGTTCCCGGCGCTGGGTGCCTACGTCGGGGGCGACATCGTCGCGGGCATGCTGGCCACCGGGATGGACCGCGACAAGCGGCTGCGCCTGTTCATCGACGTCGGCACGAACTGCGAGATCGTGCTGGGCGACGGGGACCGGATCGTGTCCACGGCCGCCCCGGCGGGACCGGCCTTCGAGGGCGGCGCCATCCGCTGCGGGATGCGCGCGGCCGAGGGCGCGATCGAGGTGGTGCGGCTCGGCGACGACGTCACGCTGCAGGTCATCGGCGACGTCGAGCCGCGGGGGTTGTGCGGCTCCGGCCTCGTCGACGCGGTGGCGGAGCTGGTCAAGGTCGGGCTGCTGGACGCCAGCGGGCGGTTCGTCACCAACGACGCCGCGAAGGAGATCGCGCCCACCCTCGCGGACCGGCTCACCCTGGTGGGCGAGGAGCGCGTGTTCGTGCTGCACCGCCCCGCCGGGTCGGTCGACACCGCCGACACGGTCTACCTGTCACAGCGCGACGTGCGCGAGCTCCAGTTCGCCAAGGCCGCCATCGCGACGGGCTGGTCGCTCCTGCTGGAGGAGCTGCAGGTGGGTCCCCGGGATGTGCAGCAGGTGCTGCTCGCCGGCTCCTTCGGCAGCTACCTCTCGCCCGCCTCCGCGGTGCGCATCGGCCTGGTGCCGAAGCTGCCGGTGCTGCGGATCGTTTCCGCGGGCAACGTCGCCGGCGAGGGCGCGAAGATGGCCCTGCTCAGCCTGCGCGAGCGCACCGGAGCCCGGACCCTGCTGGAGGAGGTGCGCTATGTCGAGCTCTCCGACCGCTCCGACTTCAACGACAAGTTCGTCGAGCAGCTCGCCTTCCCGCCGTGACCCCGGCGCGGCGGTCGCCCTGATCGCCTGCGGCGCGCTCGCGCAGCCCGCCGCGGAGCTCGTCGCGGCCAACGGCTGGCCGGTCGACGTGCACCCGCTGCCGCCGTTGCTGCACAACCAGCCGCAGCGGATCGCCGGCGAGGTCGAGTCGCTCGCGCAGCGGCTCGGCTCCACGTACGCGACTGTGGCCGTCGGATACGCCGACTGCGGCACCTACGGCGCGCTCGACGAGGTCTGCGACCGGCTCGGGCTGCGCCGCCTGCCCGGGCTGCACTGCTACGACCTCTACGCCGGCGCGGAGCGCATCCGGGCGATCTTCGCGGAGCAGCCCGGCACCTATCTGCTCACCGACTTCCTGGTGGGCTCGTTCGCACGCACAGTGCTCCAGGAGCTCGGTCTCGACCGGCACCCCGAGCTCCGCGACGACTACTTCCGCCACTACACGAGGGTCGTGTGGCTGGCCCAGTCCGAGGACCCGCAGCTGCGCGAGCGGGCCGGCCGCGCCGCCGCCGCGCTCGGTCTGCCGCTGACCGTCGTACCGACGGGGCGCACGGGCCTCGAGCGCGCCCTGCGCGACCTGGTGCAGGCGCTAGAGAGCTGAGGCCGCGGACTCCGCCAGGCGGCCGAGCTGCTCGGTGCGCCACGCCTCGGTCTCGGCGACCTGGTTGAACGTGAAGACGTGCAGGCCCTGGACCGACATCGCCGGGTCGCCGAGCACGGCGGCGGCCTTGCCCAGCAGGCGCATCGGGTCGTAGCCGCCGGGCGCCGCGATCCGGGCGAACACGCCGCGGTTCTTGGCCAGGAACTTCGTCGACGCGCCGACCCCGATCTTGGTCGCCATGGCGAGCAGCTTGGTCCGCTCAACCGGTCCCGGCAGCCCGACGAGCACCGGCGTGGTGACGCCTCGCGCGCGCAGGCGGCGCACCCAGCCCGTCAGCACCGCCGGGTCGAAGGTCAGGTTGCTGACCACCTGCGTGGCATGCCGGCGCTTGTCCCACATGGCCTGGATCGTCACGTCGTCGTGGATCGACGGGTGCGACTCGGGGTAGCCGGTGATGCCGACCTCGGCGAAGGGGTTACCGAGGTCGATGAGGTCCTCCAGCAGGGCGAGCGCCCCCTCGTAGGGCCCCGCCGGCGGGTCGGCGTCGCCCGCCGGAACGAACACGGTGCGGACCCCGGCCGCCCGCAGGCGCTGGACGATGTCGGCCAGCTCGGCCCGGCCGGAGATCATCCGCGCCGCGAGATGTGGCACCGCGTCGTATCCCTGCGCGGCGAGGCGCTCGGTGAGACCGAGCGTCGCCTCGAGGCCCTTGGCGGGCGACGCCGTCACGGTCACGGTGCGCCCCGGCGGGAGGTGCTCGGCGACGACGGCCTCGATCCTGGCCGTGGGCAGCACCTCGTAGCGGGCGTTCGTCAGCAGCCGGTGCAGGACGGCGGCACGCTCACCTCTGCGCATGGCGGTCTCCTCTCGGCGCCGATGCTGGTCTCCGGACGGTGCTCCCACTCGACGATCTGTTTCGCATGTTGCGACTCATTGCATCTACCGCAACCATGGTGCCTCTGTCGGCCGTTGTCAATGGCGATCGCGGCCGCAAACGACGGGCACGCCCGCTCCTACAGCGCCGACCCGGTCACGGCCCACGCCGAGGCGCTGTTCCGCGAGCACTTCGACGCGCACGCCGAGACCGTCTTCACGGTCACCGGCACCGCCGCCAACGTCATCGCCCTCGCGGCGCTCGCGCGCTCCGTCGAGACGGTGCTGTGCGCCGGGTCCGCGCACATCTTCGCCGACTCCTCCAACTCCGCCCACTCTCACGGTCGATCTCCACCGCTTCAACGCCAGAACATCGGTGTACATCACTGTCGACCCGCTTTGGGTGGCGTCACGTCACCCAGGTCGCACGACTCGAGCAGCGAACACTGGCGTTCAAACTATGCTGATAGTCGTTTTACTATGGTGTTGTAGTCGCGTTCGAAGGTAGGATCGCGAAGCCTGACCTTGACTGGAGGAACCATGACCGAGACCGCGTCCAGGCCCGAGACGGCAGCCGGCAACCCGGAAGACAAGAGCGGGGTCCGCTCGTACGACGTCGTGATCGTGGGCGCGGGACTGACCGGCATGTACCAGCTCAAGCTGGTCCGGGAACTCGGCCTGTCCGTCCGGGTCCTGGAGGCCGGGGACGGTGTCGGCGGCACATGGTTCTGGAATCGCTACCCCGGCGCACGGCTCGACTCGGAGTCGTACTCGTACCAGTACTCGTGGGACGAGGAGCTGCTGCAGGAATGGAAATGGAAGGAGATGTTCGCCGGCCAGCCCGAGCTGGAGGCGTACTACAACCGGGTCGCCGACAAGCACGACCTGCGCAAGGACATCGACTTCGGTACGCGGGTCGAGAGCATGGCCTTCGACGAGGAGACCGACGACTGGACGTTGCGCTCCACCGACGGCCGGATCTACCACGCTCACGTGGTCGTGATGGCCAGCGGCATCCTCTCCGACCCGAACTTCCCGAAGATCCCCGGGCTCGAGAACTTCAAGGGCGAGTGGTACCACACCTCGCTCTGGCCCAACGAAAAGATCGACTTCGCCGGGAAGCGGGTCGCCGTCATCGGTACCGGCGCCACAGGAGTCCAGGTGATCCCCGAGGTGGCCAAGACCGCCGGGCACCTGACCGTGTTCCAGCGCACCGCCAACTGGGCCGTCCCGCTGCGCAACCGTCCCCTGTCCGAGCAGGACATGGACAAGATCCGCGCGGGTTACCCGGAGATGTTCCCGTTCCTTCGCAACTCGTTCAGCGGCTTCCTGCACACCTGGGACAAGACCAAGTCCACCGAGGTCACCCCCGAGGAGCGGGATGCTCGCTACGAGGAGGCGTTCAACTCCCCCGGGTTCACCAAGTGGATCGGGCTCTACAACGACCTCGCCTACGACGCCGAGGCGAACAAGATCTACTGCGACTTCCTCGCCTCGAAGGTCCGTCAGCGGGTCAACGACCCGGAGACGGCCGAGAAGCTGATCCCGAACGACCACTACTTCGGCACCAAGCGGGTCCCCTGCGAGACCAACTATTACGAGACCTACAACCGCGACAACGTCGATCTCGTCCTGCTCAAGGAGAACCCGATCAAGAAGTTCACCGAGCAGGGCATTCTCACCGCCGAGGGTGAGGTCGAGGTGGACATGATCATCCTGGCCACCGGGTTCGACGCCTTCACCGGCGCCCTGAACAAGATCGACATTCACGGACTGGGCGGCCAGACCCTGCGCGACAAGTGGAAGGACGGCCCGCTTACCTACCTGGGCATGCAGGTCTCCGGGTTCCCGAACATGTTCGTCGTCGGCGGCCCGCACGGCAAGGGCGGCCACGGCAACGGCCCCCGATGCTCCGAGCCCGTCGTCGAGTGGGTCGCCCACGTCATCGACGACATCTTCACCCACGCGTGGCGCCGCGTGGAGGCCGATCCCGAAACCGAGAAGGAGTGGACCGACAGCGTGGTCTCCACCGCCGCCGGCACGCTCCAGGCCTCGGCCAAGTCGATCTTCTTCGGCGACAATATCGAGGGCAAGCCGCGCGTCTACGTCGCCTACCTCGGAGCCCTGCCCGAGTTCGTCGACAAGCTCTACGACGCCCGCCAGGCCGGCTACCGCGGCTTCATCCTGAGCTGACGCGACGCGTTCCGTCGTACTCGTGCACGGCGCGTTCCACGGCCGCCGCTGCTGGGAACGCGTCGTGCCCCGCTTGTCGGCCCTCGGCGTCACGGCCGTCGCGGCCGAGCTCCCACATACCTCGTGGGACGACGACATACCTCGTGGGACGACGACGTCGCCACCTGTTCTGCGGCGAGGACCAGGCGCTGGCCGACGAGGCGCAGGAGGGCTACGCCGCCGGGCTGACCGGGCGGCGAGACCGGCCGACCGCCTCGAACTCGCCGTTCTGGAGCCGGCCCGACGCGCTGTCCTGCGTGATCGCCAACTGGGCGGCCGCGCCCGATCTGGAGGTACCCGAATGAAGCCGGAGCCGTTCATCCTCAAGGTGCCCGAGGCGGACCTGGAGGACCTTGATCGTCGGCTGGCGCAGACGCGGTTCCCGCTCGACGTCGACAACGCCGACGGACGCTACGGCGTCTCCACCGAGCGGTTGCGCGGGCTCGTCGAGTACTGGCGGCACGACTTCGACTGGCGGGCGCAGGAGCGGGCGATCAGCGCCCTGACGATGTTCACCGTGGAGATCGACGGGCTGCCGATCCACTACGTCCACATACGGGGGAAGGGGCCGGCGCCGGCGCCGCTGGTGCTCAGCCACGGATTCCCGTGGACGTTCTGGGATTTCCACCGCGTGATCGGGCCGCTCACCGACCCGGCGGCGTACGGCGGTGACCCGGCCGACGCGTTCGACGTCGTCGTCCCGTCCCTGCCGGGATTCGGCTTCTCCTCGCCGTTGCCGCGCTCAGGCGTCAACTTCCTGACCACGGCGGACGTGTGGGTCAGACTGATGACCGAGGTGCTGGGCTACGACCGGTTCGCCGCACACGGCGGGGACTGGGGCGCGCAGGTCACCGCTCAGCTCGGCCACAAGTATGCCGACCGCCTGCTCGGCATCCACCTGACCAGTCTGATCTCGTTCCCGGCGGGGTGGAACTCCGACCGGCCGTGGAACCTGCTGCAGAAGGCGGCCGACGCCGCGAGCCCCGAGAACCGGGCCGCCGTCGTCGCGTGGGAGAAGCGGCGCGTCGGGCACCTGGTGCCGCAGATCGTGCACCCGCAGACGCTCTCCCACGGCCTTAACGACTCCCCGGCCGGACTCCTGGCCTGGCTCACGGAGCGGCGGCTGGCCTGGATGGACCACCAGCAGCCGGTCGACGACATCTTCCCACCAGACTTCCTGATCACGACGGCGGCGCTCTACTGGTTCACGCAGACCTACCCGAGCGCGGCGCGGTACTACGCCGAGGCGGCCACCCACCCGTGGCGACCCTCGCATGACCGGACACCCGTGATCCAGGCCCCGGCCGGGCTCTCTGTGTTCCTCGACGACAACCCGCCCGGGGCCCGCTTCGACTGGCTGCCCGCGATGTACGCCGACATCGTGTACCAGGCCGAACACAAGGTCGGTGGCCATTTCGGCGCCATGGAGCGCCCGGACGACGTGGTGGCCGATCTCCGCGCCACCTTCCGCAGCCTGCGCTGAAGCGCACCGAAAGGAACGACGAGCATGGCCCGAACCCCGAAGCACACGACCTTCGACTACGTCATCGTCGGGGCCGGTGCCGCCGGCTGTGTGCTGGCCAACCGGCTCTCGGCCGACCCGCACACGAAGGTCCTGCTGATCGAGGCCGGCGGCGGCGACGCCCACCCCATGCACCTGGTGCCCAAGGGCTTCTACTTCACGCTGGTCAACCCCAGGTACGCCAAGACCTTCGCCACCGTGGCGTTCCCGGACGGCCACGTCGAGCGGCTCCCCCGCGGCAAGGTGGTCGGCGGCTCGACGACCATCAACGGCATGGTCTGGAACCGCGGCTGGGCCAACTACTACGACGGCTGGGAGAAGGCCGGCAACATCGGCTGGAACTGGGCCCGCTTCCTCGACGCGTTCAAGCACATCGAGCGCCACCAGCTGGGCGGCAACGAGGTCCGCGGGGGCAGCGGCGCGGTCGACGTCGAGATCGCCGGCCCGCCCGAGGAGGCCTGCGACGCCCTGATCGCCTCGTTCGCGGCACACGGTATCCCGTTCGAGCGGGACATGAACGCCAGCGGCGGCGAGCGCGCGTCCTACGTCGCGTCCAACACCCGCAAGGGCACCCGGATGAGCGCCGCCCGCGCCTACCTGCGCCCGGCCCGGCGGCGCCGCAACCTGACCGTCGTCACCCACACCGAGGCCGAGCGGCTGACCCTGGACGGCACGCGCGTGACCGGAGTCCTGTGCCGGACGCCGGGCGGGCGGGTCACCTACGCCGCCACCCGCGAGGTGCTGGTCTGCGGCGGCGCATTCGACTCCCCGCTCCTGCTGGAGCGCTCCGGGATCGGCAACCCCGATGTGCTGGCCGCGGCCGGCGTCCCCGTCCGGGTGGCCAGCCCCAGGGTCGGCGCGAACTTCAAGGAGCACCGGGGCATCCTGCTGCAATACCGGCTGGCCGGGGTGAAGGGCTACAACCCCGAAGCCGCCTCAACCCCGCGCTACCTGTGGACCGGGTTCAAGTACCTGTTCAGCCGCAGCGGGATGGTCGCTCACGGTGGGTACGCCGTCAGCGGTATCTACAAGTCCGACCCGGCCTCGGAGTTCCCGGACACCCAGTGCTTCTTCACACCGATCTCGACATCGGCGGTGAATCCCATGACCGGGCGGATGGTGGTCGACAAGTTCCCGGGCGCGAAGTACGTCGCCCTGCCCATGTACCCGACCAGCCAGGGCTCGTTGCACATCACCGGCCCAAGCCTCGATGACGCCCCGCGCCTGGAGCCGAACTTCCTCAGTACCGAGGAGGACCGCCAGATGCTGGTCAAGGTGCTGCGCCGAGCCCGGGAGATCGTCGCCACCGAGCCGTTCACGAAGTTCGTCGTCGAGGAGCTGCAGCCCGGGCCGCAGATCGCCGAGGACGACGACATCATCGAGTACGGGATCAACAAGGGCAACGCCGGCGCCCACGGACTGGGTACCTGCGCCATGGGACCGGACGCGGACGACGTCGTCGACGCCTCGCTGCGGGTCCGCGGCACCCAGGGCCTCCGGGTGGTCGACGCCTCGGTGTTCCGCGACCAGCCCTCGGGCAACAACAACGCCCCCACCATGGCCCTGGCCTGGATCGCGGCCGACATCATCCTGGCCGAGCGCAGCTGAGCACGCGAGAGGCCCCGGCGCCGCGGCGCCGGGGCCTCTTCTCGTGTTCGGGGCTCAGCCCTGCAGCAGGCTGATCGCGCCCTCCGGGCAGGCGGTGGCGACGTCCTCGGCGTGGGCGCGCTCGTCATCGCCGATCGCGACGTCCTTGACCTCGGGGTAGCCGACGTCGTCGCAATCGAACCACTGCGAAGCAAGGCTGTAGCAGCGTCCGTGGCCGACACACACGGCGGTGTCGATCTTGAAGTGCAGCCCGGTCTTCTGCTCGGTGCTCTCGGACATGGTGGTTCCTCTCAGCGGGCGGCGGGCTCGATCTCGAGCGGCAGGTGGAAGAGCTGCTGCATGAAGCTGCCGTAGCGGTACTTCTCGACGAAGTCGTCGGGGATCCGGTACTGCGCGATCCGCTCGTGCCAGACCTCGAGGCCGATCCGCATCTCCAGCCGGGCGACGTGTGAGCCCAGGCAGCGGTGGACCCCCAGGCCGAACGCCGAGTGCGGGACGCCGGTGCGCGACAGCTGCACTTCGGGGGCGAGCCGGCGGTCGGCGCCGCAGCGGGCGATGAAGATCCGGTCGCCGGCCTTCACCGGGAAGCCGTTGAGCTCGGTGTCCTGCCTGGCCACGCGTCCGGCCGAGCCACCGGTGTTGTAGAAGCGCATCAGCTCCTCGATCGCGCCGGGGATGCGGCTGGTGTCCTCGATCAGGAACTGACGGTCGTCCCTGTTGCGGGCGAGGTGCCACATGATGAACCCGAGCTGGCTCGAGGTCGTCTCCTGGCCGGCGATGAAGGCGAGCTTGGCCATGCCGACCAGCAGGTCCTCCGGAATCGGCTCGCCGTCGACCTCCATGGTGACGAATGCCGTGGCCAGGTCGCCCGGGTTGGGGTTGGTCCGCCGGTCGGTCATCGCGCCGCGGACGATCGTGTCGATCTGCCGCTCGATGTCGTTGCGCTCCTCCTGGGTCGGGAAGTCGAAGGTGGCCCGCTCGGCCAGGTGGAACATCCGGTCGACGTCCTCGGTGCCGATCCCCAGCCATTCCAGGAAGAACAAGGCCGGCAGCTTCGCCGCGAAGTCCTTGGCGAAGTCGCAGGTGCCCTTCTCCAGGATTCCGTCGATGAGCTCGTGGCAGATCTCGCCGATCCGCGGCTCCAGGTGGGCCACGGCCTTCGGGCCGAACAACGGTGCCAGGGCCCTGCGGTACTTGGTGTGCACGGGCGGGTCCATCGTGATCGGCGGGACGTCGAGGATGACCTCCTGCTTGGTGTACACGATCGAGCTCGGCAGGTTGGACCAGGTGTGCGGGTCCTGCAGGACGTGCTTGACCGTGTCGTAGTCGGCCGCCACCAGATAGCCCCGGTTGACCGGGCTGTAGAACAACCCGCCGACATCGGTCATCTCGTCCCACACCGCGAACGGGTCGACGCCGAGCCGCTCGTCCCCCTCGAGGTCCAGCTTGTGGATCGGGAGGCCGTGGGCCTCGGCGCGCTCCTGCATCGTTGTCATGTCCGAACCTTCTCCATCCACTGCCCAACGGATTCTAACATCAGAGTATGACGCAATGAGCATCATTTGCTATCGCATTGGGGGTGCTCTGGCCGATCCCGGTCGCGACGCAGGCCATCAGCGAGCGATCCGCTCGAACATGCCACCGGAGCGGAACGACCGAGCCATCGGGCTGGCCAGGTACGGGTGCGGGTAGGCGAGCGGTACGGCGCTGGCCTCGTCGAGGCGGGCGACCTGCCCGGCGGTGAGCTCGAGCTCGGCGCTGCGGAGGTTCTCGGCCAGTTGGGCGACGCTGGTCGCGCCGAGGATCGGGATGACGTGGACCGGTCGATGCCGCAACCAGGCGAGGGCGAGCTGAGCGGGTGTGACGTCGAGCTCGACGGCCAGCGCGCCCAGCGCGTCGAGCACGGTCTCGACGCTGGCGCCGTGCTGGCCGCTCCAGGCCATGGTGGGCGAGCTCCAGACCTCGGCGGACAGGCGTGAGCCCACACCCCCACCCGCGGCATACTTGCCGGTGAGCAGGCCGTTCTTGAGCGGCGACCAGGCCAGCACGGACAAGCCGAACTCCTGGGCCATCGGGAAGAACTCCGCCTCGGCGCTGCGGCCGAGCAGGCTGTACTCGATCTGCAGGCCTACGTAGCGGGACCAGCCGCGAAGCTCAGCCATCGTGTTGGCCTGGGCGACCACCCAGGCCGGCGTGTTGGAGACCCCGACGTGCAGCACCTTGCCCGCGCGGACCAGGTCGTCCAGGCCGCGCATCACCTCGTCGACCGGCGTGAGCAGGTCCCAGGAATGCACGACGTAGAGGTCCAGGTAGTCGGTGTTCAACCGGCGCAACGATCCCTCGACCGACTGGACCATGTTCTTGCGCTGGTTGCCGCCGGCGTTGGCGTCGCCGTTGCGCAGGGCGGAGTTCGTGTACTTCGAGGCGATCACCACCTCCTCGCGATGCCCGGCGACCAGCCCGCCGATGATCCGCTCGCTCTCGCCGCCGGCGTACTGGTTGGCGGTGTCGAGATAGTTGCCGCCTTCGGCGCGGAAGGTGTCGTAGAGCTCCTTGGCCGTTTCGGCGCTGACGCCCCAGCCGTTGGTGGCACCGAACAGCATCGTCCCGAGCGCGGCGTCGGAGACCCGCAGCCCGCTGCGACCCATCAGCCGATAGTTGAGCACGATTTTATCATAACAGCAACACGATTAACTTCGGAACATGGCAACAGTGCCGACCCCCGCCGCCTCCAGGAGTTGATCGACCGGCAGGACATCCACGACGCGTGTTGTGGGCGTCGGCTACCGCTGAGCGGGCGCGGAGACGGTGGCGGTGCCCGGCGCCGAGACGACGCCGTCGCCGTCCTCCACCCATACCTCGAGGTCGGCGAACACCCGCTCGGCCCCGGACCGCACCGCAAGCACCCGCGCCTTCACGTCGAACACAGCGTTGCGCAGCGTCGGCGCTCGGAACCGCAGCGCCACCGCCTCGATCCTGCCCTCCGGCGGCAGCCACTCGCGCAGCAGCCGGTGCACGTATGACCACTGCAACCGGCCCATGATGATCGCGGCCGGGTAGCCCGCCGCGCGACCGGCGTCGTCGTCCATGTGGATCGGGACGAACTCGTCGTTGACGGCGGCGAACCGGTTCCACTCGGGGAAGCCGCTGCTCCGTGGCCCGGCGGCCACCTCCTGGCCCACGCTGAACATCGCGTCTCCGTCAGTAGCGGATGGCGGTCTGGCGCTCGACCTGCACGCGCTCGCCGTCCTGGTTGGTCCACACCGACTCGGTGACCGAGATGAGCATCGGGCCCATCCGGCCGGTCTTCTCGACGTACGAGACCAGCCGGGTCTCGGAGCGGATCACGTCTCCCGGCCGGATCGGGACCCCGTAGCGCACCTCGTTGCCGCCGTTCACCTGGTTGCGCAGACCAGGACCGGCGATGCCGATCGCCTTCTCCATCCGGTCGGTGTCCCTCAGCTCCGGCGCGACCAGCGGCTCCCGTTGCGACGCCACCATCCACGCGAACGGATTGAACTCCTCGGGTGCGACGACGCCGCCGGGCGTCGTCTCCTCGCAGAACCGGCGCGGTGGCGGGTCGGGGTAGTGCACCGCGATCGCCCACCGGCGAATGTCCGAGGCCGCGACCGGGTAGGAGACCTTCCAGTCGATGACCGACCCGACGGCGGCCGCCATCGCTGCGCTGACCAGGCTCATGGCTACCGGTCCCGGTGATCGCTACGTCCAGCGACCTTGGGATGGGCATACGGGTGGGCGGCGACGACGGCCGGCGGCTGCTCGGCCAGCAGTCCCGCGGTGGCCCGCCGGTACGCCTCGACCACACGGTCCTCCTCGGCGTAGTCGAACGGGTCGACCAGATTCCCGGCGGCGCCCTCGTCCGGCGGATGGTCGAGGTACCAGCGCACGGTCTCGGCCAGCGCCCGGGCCGCCGGAACCGGCTCGACGTAACCGAGCCGGTCGGCTGCCTTGTGGGTGTTCACCAGGAGGTGGGCGTCGTGGGAGATCGGGAACAGCCCCCGCCCCGGGCCGGCCAGCTCGAACGGCATCGACACAGGCTGCAGCGCGCCGCCCGCCGCCGCCGCGCAGACCTCGACCCACTGTCGCACCGTGAACTGGTCCCGGTCGCCGACGTTGAAGATTTCCCCCGCCGCCGCCTCGGGCCGGTCGACCGCAGCCAGCAGGTGGGCCGCGGCGTTGACCGCTGCACAGCGCGTGGTGATGGTCAGCCCGGCGTCGGGGACGATGATCCGGTCCCGGCCGTCGCGCACCCGGCGCACCACCGACCACTCGCGTGGGTAGACCTGCCGCGGGCCGTAGATCGTGGGGTAGCGGAACAGCGAGGCGCGGAAGGCGCCTTCGGCGTGCAACGCCATGACGTACTGCTCGGTGGCCCTCACCTTGCGGGCGAACCCTTCGCCGGTGGTCTCCTCCACCGGCCCGGCCCGTCCGACGTCGGCCATGTCTTCCCGGGCGAGCACCGGCATCCCGTGCGGCTGGAGCCGCCCCGGCTCGTGGTAGCCGGCGTAGACGGGCAGGCCACTGACGGCGACCAGGTCCCCGCAGCGCCCGGCCAGGGCGTCGGCCACCAGGCGCAGCCGGCCGTAGGTCGCGACGACGACGTCGAACGACCGCCCCGCCAGCGCCTCGTCCAGCGGCTCACGGAAGTGGGGGTCGGCGTGCACGTGCTCGTAGCCGTCCAGCTCGGGAGCCTCGTGGGTGCCGCGGTGCAGCAGGGTGACGGCGTACCCGCGCGCGGCCAGCCCGGCGGCGATGTGCGGGCCGGTGGGGCCGCTGCCGCCGACCAGCAACGCGGTCCTCGCTTCCATCACAGCCCAGTGGGGCCGGCCGCCTCGACGGCACGGAACGACGCCCGGACCTCATCGAGGAAGATGTCCGGCTCCTCCAGCGCGGCGAAGTGCCCGCCGCGGCCGGTCTTCGCGTAGTACCGCAGCTCGGGGAACCGCAGCCGGGCCCAGCGCTCGGAGGCCCCCAGGATCTCGGCCGGGAAGACCGAGTAGCCGACCGGGACCGTGACGGCCGAGTGGTCGGCCACCGCGGCGTTGGTGCTCTCCCAGTACAGACGGGCGGAGGAGGCCCCGAGATTGCCGAACCAGTAGAGCCCGATGATGTCCAGGATCCGGTCGCGGGCGACGGCGTCTTCCGGCAGGCCGGAGTTGTCGGTCCAGCCGTGGAACTTCTCGACGATCCACGCTGCCTGCCCGATCGGGGTGCCGGCCAGGGCGTAGCCGATGGTCTGCGGCTTGCTCGACTGCAGCATCGAGTAGGCGACCTCCTGCGACCACAGCTTGTGGGCCTTGGCCACGTAGCCGTGCTCCTCCTCGGTCAGCTCGCCGAACCCGGCCAGCTCGGCCGCCGGGTCGGCCCCGGAGACCCAGAAATTCAGGTGGATCGCCCGGACCTGCTCCGGGTGCTGCTTCGCCAGCGCCAGCGAGACGACGAACCCCATGTCACCGCCCTGGGCGTAGAACCGCTCGTAACCTAGCCGGCGCATCAGCTCGACCCAGGCCGTGGCGATCCGCTGTGCACCCCAGCCCGGCCCGGACGGCTTCCCGCTGAAACCGAACCCCGGCAGCGACGGGACGACGACGTGGAACGCGTCGGCCGGGTCGCCGCCGAACCGCTCCGGGTCTGCCAGTGGTTCGGCCACCTCCAGGAACTCCAGGTAGGCGCCGGGCCAGCCGTGGGTGAGGATCAGCGGCCGGGCCGTGGGGACCGGCGAGGGCAGGTGGGCGAAGTGGATGTCGAGCCCGTCGATCGACGTCGTGTACTGGGGCAGCCGCCGCAGCCGCGAGTTGGCGGCGGTCCAGTCGTACCCGTCGGCCCAGTAGCCGACGAGGTCGCGCAGGTAGTCCTCCGGGACGCCCTGCTCCCAGCCGGCGACGGTCTGCGGCTCGGGCCAGCGGGCACCGGCCACGCGGCGCCGCAGGTCCGCGACCGCCTCGGCGTCGAACCCCGGCGTGAACGGCCTGATCTCCATCAGCTCTCCTGCTCGGTCGGGCGGACGATCATCTCGTTGACCGCCATCCGGGCCGGCCGGGTGACGATGAACTCGACGGCGCCTGCGATGTCATCGACGTCGAGGTAGGGCGCCGGCGCGTCGGGGGTGTCCCGCCCGGCCCGGCGCGAGGCGAGCACCGCGGCCTCGGTGCGCACCGCACCGGGCAGGATCGTGCCGACCCGCACATGGCGGGCGGTGACCTCCTGCCGCAGCGACTCGCTGAAGGCCAGGACCGCCGCCTTGGTCGCGGCGTACACCCCCGCCCCGGCCTGCACCCGCCGTCCGGCGATCGAGGCGACCGACACGAGGTCGGCCACGCCTCGCGGCCCGCGCGCGGCGTCCAGCAGGTGCGGTAACGCGGCCCAGGACAGCGCCATCGTCGCCTCGAGGTTGAGCTCGACCATCCGGGCCCAGTCCTCCCGGTCGGCCCCGACGATCGGACCGACCCGGGCCTCGCCGGCGTTGTTGACCAGGACGTCGAGGCGGCCGCACTCGTCGATGACCCGGCGGACTATGGCATCGGCCGCCCCGGTCGCGGTGACGTCGGCCGGGACGCGGAACGCGCCGCCCGGGATCCGGGCCGCCACCTCGGCCAGGGCGTCAGCTCGACGCGCGACCAGGGCAACCCGCGCCCCGGCCGTGGCCAACCGGAACGCGATGGCCGCCCCGATGCCGCTCGAGGCCCCGCTGACGACGGCGACGCTGCCACTCAGGCTGCCCATCACGACGGCGGGCTCAGCCCGCCAGCTCCTGCTTCTTGTCGACGTTGATCTGCGGGTCGATGATCCCTTCGTTCATCGCCTTGATCAGCAGGGCGACGTGCTGCGAGTAGAACCGGGCCAGCCGCAGACCGGTGGCCATGAACCAGAGCTTCTGGTGGCCGGAGTGGCGCAGCGTCGTCCGCAGCTCGCCGCGGTCGTCGACGTTCCACACCGTCGCCAACTGATCGGTCACCTCGTCGCCGACGACAGGTCGGACGACCTCGCGCATGTTGCTGTAGCCGGTGCAGAACACGACCACGTCGGCGGCCTCCTCGGTACCGTCGCGGTAGATCACACCGTGCGGGGTGAACCGTTCGATCTCGCCCGGCTGGATCCGGATGTCGCCGTCGATGATGAGCTGACAGTTACCCTTGTCGATGTAGACGGCGCCGCCGCCACGGGTGGTCAGATGCGCCTGCCCGGCGTCGCCCGGCCCGAGGGTGGTGCGGAAGCCGGCCTTCTCCATCCCGGCGATCAGATCGGCGTCGAGCTCGGCGATCCGACGGGTGACCGTCGGCGCGAGCTGCAGGCCGAGGGCCAGCGGGTTGGCCGCCGAGAGCAGGTCGGCGGTGGAGATCTCCGGGCCGTTCTCGTTGTACAGCGCGCCGAAGAGCAGCTTCAGCCCGTTGCGCTGAGAGAACACCAGCACCGGGCTGCGCTGCACCATCGTGATGGCGGCGGCCTCGTTCTCGTAGGCGTCCTGGGCGATGTCGTGCGCGCTCGCCCCGGCCCCGACGACGACCACACGCTTCCCACGCACCGACTCCCCGCCGGGGTGCTCGCTGGAGTGGGCGATGGTCCCCTCGAACAGCTCCTCGCCCTCGACCTCGGGGCGATAGGGGATGCCGTCCTTGCCGGTGGCGAACACGAGATGCTGGGGGCGCAGGGTGCGACGCTCGCCGTCGTGGTCGAGCTCGACGCTCCAGCGGGCCTCGGCCTCGTCGTAGCTCGCGGAGTGGACGGTGGTGCTGGTCCACAGGTCCAGGTCGAGGAGGTTGACGTAGGCCTCCATCCAGTCGGCCAGCATCTCCTTGGGCGTGAACAGCGGCCACGTCTTCGGGTAGGGCAGGTACGGGAACTCGGTGGACCATTTGAAGTCGTGCAGCAGCAGGCCGTTGTAGCGCAGCCGCCAGTTGTCACCGGCGCGCGCGTAGCGGTCGACCAGGAGCGTCGGGACCCCGAGCTGGCCCAGCCGCGCGGCCAGGAACAGCCCGGAGTGGCCGGCTCCGACGATCAGGACGCTCGGGTCGGCGTCCCGGTACTGCCGTCGTTCGGCCCGCAGGTCGCTCAGCGACCGACGGGCGCCGGGAGTGGACGGCGAGTTGTTGGCCTCGCTGGCGGCGTCGTCGACGGAGATCACCGGCTCGGGGAAGTCGCGCAGCCCCTCGAGGCTGGTCGAGACGACCCACGATCGCCACTCACCGTCCTCCTCGCGGACCAGGCGGATCACGCCGCGGCCGACCGACGCACGCGTGGCGAAGTGGTAGATCGCCTCGATGTAGCGGCCGTTGAAGGCGACCGGCCACGTCTCGTCCAGTCTCAGGTCGCCGAAGCCCGTCTCGTCCAGGGCGGTGGCGAGGTGCCCGACGATGTCGTCGGCGCCGTGCATGCCGACCAGGTCCCAGGTGAGCGCGTAGATGTCGCGCCACCACGGGTCGGCCGACAGCAGTCCACGGACGCCGGGGAGGTCGCGCTCGGTCAGGGCGCGCTCCAGCGTGGTCAGCCACCGCTCGGCCACGGCGCGGTGGTCCACCGGCTCCCCGGTGACGGCCGGAGCGGTCTCGAGCTGGGTCATCGTCCCTCGTCCTCCTGGTTCAGCCGGGCGCGGAACCTGCGGACCACATCGGGCGACGGCAGCGCGATGAGCTCCACCTGAGTGCCGTCCGGGTCCTCGCAGAGGAAAAGCGTCACCGGGCCGTAGTTCTTGACGATGGTCGTGGTGGGCTCGGAATAGACCTCGTAACCCATCTGGACCAGCCGGGCGTGGATCACGCCGATGTGCTCGGCGTCGACCGGGAAGGACAGCTGGCCCATCCCGAAGTCGCCGGGGCGCTTGGGGCGCCCCTCGTCGTTCTGGGGCAGGTCCCACTTCACCAGCTCGAGCTGGCCCACCCGGGAGTCGCCCTGCACGAACACCGTGGTTCCGGTCGTACCCTCGGGCAGCCGCATCAGCGCCGGCGTCAGGTCGCTGGTCGGCTTCTCCAGTGTCTTGCGCATGCCGAGGCCTTCGACGTAGAAGCGCAGCGACGCCTCCAGGTCGCGGACACCGATGGCAACGTGGTTGAGGCTGCGGACCCCGACACGGGTCTCCTCGGTCACTGCGCTCACAGCACGAACCCCTCCTCCTTGAAGGGACCGTCGCGCCACTCGAGGGCGGCCTTCAGCCCGTCGCGCGCGGCCCTGGTCTGGAACTCGCCCGCCCCCGGCCGGAACGAACGCGCGATGGCGTACCAGGGCACGACGCTCTGCAGCGCGGCCCGGAACCCCATCGCCTCGTAGCTCTGGTTGAGGCTGAGCTTGTTGGCGGCGAGCATCGCCGGGTGCAGTCGCGTCAGCGGCCGCAGTTCACGCATCACCTGCTCGTCCAGCTCCTCGGCCGGAAAGCTCTTGGCGATCCAGCCCAGCTCCTCGGCCCGCTTCCCGCTGATCGAATTGCCGGTCAGCTGCAAGTACTTGGCCTGGGCCATCGACATCTTCCAGGGGAAGTACTCGATGTCCGGGGTGGACTGGGCACGGGTGGGCGGATAGCCCATCACGCAGTCCTCGGCGGCGAACACGATGTCGCACATCGACATCAGCTCCGAGCCGCCCGCCAGCGCGTAACCGTGCACCTTGGCAACCACGGGCTTGAGCAGGTCCCAGATGGTCAGCCAGTCCCGCAGGCAGCTGCGGGGGAACTGGCCCGTCCAGGACTCGAACAGCGCAGAGGAGTTCCAGCCGTCGGGGCGCTCAGGACGCTCCTCACCACCCGCGTAGCTGTTCATGTCGTATCCGGCGCAGAAGGCCTTACCGGCTCCCTGGATGAGGACCACGGTGACGTCGTCGTCGGCCTCGGCCGCCTTCAAGGCGTGGATCACCTCGCGTCGCAGCGCCGGGCTCAGGGCGTTGCGCTTCTCCGGGCGGTTGAGGGTGATCGTCGCGATCCGGTCGGCGACGTCGTACAGAATGTTCTCGTAGTCCACGCTGACTCTGCTCTCTTCGTCGGGGTCCTGGGGCGGGGCGGAGGGTCAGCCCACGGCGACCTGGTCGGCGCCCAGCGGCCGGGGTGGTGTGCGGATCGCACCGGGGGTCCGGCTCAAGCGGACCGGAACACCCAGCATCCGCAGGCCGTCGAGCTCGGTGACCATGCCGCGGGCAGCGACGTCCTCCGCGTCGAGCACTTCCGGCAACGGCCGCACGAGCGTCGCGGGCACGCCCTCGGCGATCAGCGTCCGGGCCAGGTCGACATCCGGGTCGAGCGCGGCGATCAGCCGGGCCAGGACGGCATTGAGCTCGTGCCGGTGAGCCAGGCGGTCGGCGTTGCGGCGGAACTGCGGGTCGTCGGCGAGCTCTGGTGCGCCCAGGAAGCTGACCAACGCGGCGAATTGCCGGTCGGTGCCCGCGGCCACGTAGACCTCGCCGGCCGGCGAGGGAAACGTCTCGCAGGGGGCGATGTTCGGGTGCGCGCTGCCGAGCCGGTGCGGTGGGGCGCCGGTCATGAAGTAGTTGGCCGCCACCGGGTGCAGCAGGCTCATCGCCCCGTCGACCAGGCTGATGTCGACCCGCTGGCCCCGCCCGGACTCCGCCCGCTCGTGCAGTGCCAGCAGGACGCCGGAAAGGGCCAGCAGCCCGGTGGTCAGGTCCACCACCGGCATCGGGACCCGAAGCGGCGGACCGCCAGGCTCACCGTTGAGGTCCATGATCCCGGTGTAGGCCTGGATGACGGCGTCGTAGCCGGGCAGCCCGGCCATCGGCCCGTCAGGATCGAACGCCGAGATCCGGCAGTGCACCAGGCGTGGAAATCGCTCCGCCAGCATGTCCGGCGCCAAGCCCCAGCGGGTCATTGCCCCCGGCTTGAAGTTCTCGACCAGCACGTCGGCGTCGGCCAGGAGCCCGAGCACCAGTTCCCGTCCCTCGGAGGTGCCGAGGTCCGCCGCGAGGTGAACCTTGTTGCGGTTCAACCCGGCGTAGTAGGCGCTGACGCCGTCGGGCCGGGAAGGGCCCCAGGAGCGGGTGAGATCTCCGGTGACCGGCTCGACCTTGACCACGTCCGCGCCGTGGTCGCCGAGCAACTGGGCGCAGTAGGGGCCCGCCAGCACGCGCGAGAGGTCCACCACGCGGACACCGGCGAGCGCGCCCCTGCTCACTCCGCCGCCCGCAGGATCTCTTTGGCGTCGGGGGCGCCGGCCATCCGGCGCTTGCGCATCTGGATCTTCCAACGCCCGTCCTCACGGCGGAAGGCCCACTCGTTGAAGGAGGCACTGAGCAACTTCAGGGTCGGGCCGTCCTGGTGGAAGATGAACGAGTAGCCGTTGGCCACTGCGTCGTCCCCGGTCACCCTCACCGCCAGGTTGTTGCCCTGGACGTGGAAGCTGCGGCCGTAGAAGCCGTTGTCGTGCTGCGCGGTGCGTTCACTCAGGAACCGGCGCATCTGAGCCAGGCCCTCCCAGCGGACGATCTCGTACGGGTCCTCGCCACGGCCGGAGGAGACGTCCATGACGCAGTCCTGCGTGAACAGACCGAAGTACTCCTCGTCGAGGGGCGCGTCGGCGTAGTAGCCGTAGCGGGCGAGAAGCTCGCGGATCTCCCGGTCGTCCTCGAGTTCACGGAGCCGCGCCTCGAGCACCGCCAGCCTGTCCTCCACCGGGAACCACCTCTCCGAGTTAACTTCAACAAGACAGTAACACCACTGTTAAGTCGTGTGGACTCGCTGGTCGAACTGCAGAACGGTCCCGTCCGGGTCCTTCACGAACATCGCGCGCATCCGCTGGTCCGCCGGCTCGCCGTAGCCGACGCCGACGGTGTCCTTGACCGACACGGGTTCATACCCGGCCGCGCGCAGCCGTTCGGCCAGGGCGGGGATGTCGTCCACCCAGAACCCGACGTGATGGATCCCGATGTGCTCCAGGGTGAGCGGCTGGTTGTCGGCCAGCTCGTCGGACTGGGAGATGGCCAGGAATACGCGGTCGCCGTACCCCTCCCCCTCGTTGCCCCCCACCCTCAGCATCACTTCACGACGGCGCGTCGAGCCGACCCCGGGGCCGTAGAGCGCGTCCGCCGGCGGCTCGTTGGTGGCGTCACGGATCACCGTCATCCCGAGCACGTCGCGGTAGAAGGCAAGCGACCGCTCGAGATCGCGGACACCGATGGCAATGTGCGAGGCAAGCTTCATGGCGCTCCTCCTACAGATCGAGGACCAGCAGTGGGGTCCGCGACCGCGAGCAACAGATCATCATCGTGTCGTTGGCGGCCTTCTCGTCCTCGGTCAGCAGGGAGTCCCGGTGCTCGGGAACGCCGTCGAGGACGGTGGTCTCGCACGTGCCGCAGGTTCCCTCCCGGCACGAGGTCATGATGTCGACGCCGGCCGCCTCGACCACCTCGGCGATGCTCTGGTCAGGGCCGACGTCGAGCGTGAGCCCTGAAGCGTCCAGGCGGACCCGAAACCCGGCGCGCTCCCCGTCCAGCGCCCCTTCGCGAGGTCGGAACCGTTCGACATGGAGGGCTCCGGGCGGCCAACCGGCGCACCGCGCCTCCACCGCGTCGATCAGCGCACCGGGCCCGCAGCAGTAGACCTTGACGCCGTCGGCCGGTTCGCCGAGCAGAGCCTCCAGATCGATCAACCCGAGCTGGTCCTCCGGCCACACCGTGACACGGTCCCCGAGCCCGGCCAGGTCGTCGACGAAGGCCATCGAGGCCGCCTGACGCCCGCCGTAGACCAGGCGCCAGTCCGCGCCGACGGCGGCCAGTGCCCGCACCATCGGCAGCAGCGGGGTGATACCGATCCCGCCTGCGATGAACAGATGCCGGGGGCTGGACTCGAGCGGGAACTCGTTGCGGGGGCCACGGACGGCCAACGACGTGCCCTCGGCGACCTCGTCGTGCAGCCGCCGGGAGCCACCCCGGCTCCCGGGCTCCCGCAGCACCGCGATGGTCCAGGTCTTGTCGTCGGCCGGGTCGCCGCACAAGGAGTACTGGCGCTCGAGCCCCTCGCCGACGACGACGTCGATATGAGCGCCTGGCGCCCACTCCGGGAACGGCTCGCCGTCCTCGCGCACCAGGTCGAAGGCGGCAACCCCCTCGGCCACCCGGCGTACCCCATGGACCTTCACAGTGAATAGGTCCCGGTCTCTCATCACAAGAACAAGACTAATACATAACTTGCCGTTTTGGTGCCGCCGCTTCCGCCGCCACCGTCCCGCCGGCCCCGAAGCCCGCCTTCGGGATGGCGTATGCCGCGATGTGGGCCAGGAGGAACACACCGGCGAGCACCACGAAGCCCACGGTGTAGCCCCGCTCAGCCGGATAGCCGGTGGCCGTGAGATGACCGGTCACGATCACACCCATGACCGTGGCCCCGACCGCACCGCCGACCAGGCGGATATTGGCATTCATGCCACTGGCCACGCCAACCTGCCAGGGCGGCACCACCCGCACGACAACCAGGGCCGTGGCCGCCAGGACCGAGCCGGAGCCGGCGCCGTGCATGGACATGGCCAGGTAGATCACCCAGTGTGTGGAGTGGAGGAAGGCGATCAGCAGCATCGCCGTCGCCATCAACACCGTGGCCACGCAGATCACGATGCGAACCGACGTCGCGCGGATGATCCGGGTGGCGAGCATTCCGGCGGCGAACGACGTCACCGACCAAGGGATCAGAAAGCGCCCGGACTCGGTGACGGTGGCACCGAGGCCGTAGCCGGCGGTTTGCGGCGTCTGGAGCAGCTGAGGGAGAAATCCGAACAGGGCGAACATCGAGAACCCCGACAGCATCACGATGAGGTTCGTGGTCCAGACGCCACGCAGGCGCATCATCCGCAGATCGATCAGCGGGGTGCGGGCGCGCCGCTCGAGGCGGACCCAGATCAGTACGAGCGCAGCCGACGCGGCGAACATCCCCAGGACCCACGGTGACGTCCACCCCCATGCGCCGCCACGGCTGAGGCCGAGCAGCAACACTCCCAGCCAGCCGCCGAGGGCCAGCGCGGGCAGCAGCGGTGGAGGAGCGGCCCGGGTGGGGGCCGACTCCGGGACGACCCACAGCACGGCCAGCGCGATGACTGTTGCGAAACCGGCAGGTAGCCAGAACAGCCAGCGCACCCCGAGCGTGTCGACCACTGGACCGGCCAGGATCAGCCCGAGGCCGAATCCCACCGCGGTGGTCGACGTCATCAGGCTGACGCCGCTGGAGAGCCGCTCGGGACGCGAGACGTCGCGCAGGATCCCGAAGGACAATGGCAGCACTGCCCCGGCCGCCCCCTGCACCGCACGGGCCGCAAGCAGCCAACCGATGCTTGGCGCCAGCGCGGCTCCGAACGCCCCGGCCGCCATTCCTCCGAGGGCCACGACGAACATCCGCTTCTTGCCCCAGGTGTCACCGGCTCGCCCGAGCAACGGTGTCGCGATCGACGCGGCGAGCAGGTAGACGATCAGGGCCCAGGTCACCGTGGCCTGATCGGTGCTGTACTCCACCTGGAGCCGGGAGAGCACCGGCGTCACGAAGCACTGCTGCAAGGTGAAGGACCCGACGGCCAGGGCCAGCACCAGCCGAACCAGACGGTCCGGGCCACCGGGCACCAGCCCGGAACCCTCGTCTACCGCTGTGGCGGGCGCACTCACCTGACCTCGTATCCCTGGCCTGGTAGGAGGTCGATGCCGTGGAGCTCGCCGGCCGTGCCACCGAGGACAGCGGCTCGCTGCTCCACCGAGAGAACGGCCACGGCCGGCTCCTTCAGTGCTTGGCGATCATCAGCCGCTCCGGCCCGCGGAACTGGTACTCGCGGCGGTAGCGGAACGGCCCGGCGACCCGCAGGTCCGGGTAGCGCTCGTACAGCACCCGCAGCCCGACCTCGATGTCCAGCCGGGCCAACCACTGCCCGAGGCAGGTGTGGATACCGAAGCCGAAGTCGAGCTGGTGCTGGGCGTCCTTGCGCGTGATGTCGAGGCGGTCTGGGTCGGCGAACCGGGCCGGGTCGTGGTTGGCCGACGCGACCACCAGCCGCACGGTCTCCCCGGCCCGGACCGGGAACCCGGCGATCTCCTGGTCGCCCACCGCGACCCGGTGAACCCCGTGCGCCGACGGGCAGAACCGCAGGAACTCCTCGATCGCGGGGCGCAACAGGGCCGGGTCCTGCCGCAGCAGTGCTTTCTGGTCCGGGCGCTCGTCCAGCGCGATCACGGCGTTGGAGATCATGTCGTTGGCATTGCCGGTGGTGAGCATGACCGCGAACATCGCGACCAGCTCCGCATCGGTCAGCGGGGCCGTGCCCTCGAGGTCCTCGGCCACCAGGTTGCTGACCAGATCGTCACCGGCGCCGACGCCCCGGGCCCGCCGCTGCCGGATCAGCTCCAGGACGTAGGCCTCCAGACGCTGCGTGGCGTCGAACGCAGCGTCGAGGTTGTCGTAGTTGGTGCCCAGGCCACGACGGATCTCCAGGGCCCACAAGCGGAAGGTCGCGATCTCAGCGTCGGGCACCTCGAGCATCGAGCAGACCACGAGGAACGGCAGCCGCCAGGACAGCGTGGACAGATCGAACGGATCGTCACCGGAGGCGTCGATCTCGTCGCACAGGTCGTTGGCGATGGCGGTGGCACGCTCCCGCAGGTTGTCGATCGCCCGCCGGGAGAACGCCTGGCTGACGAACTTCCGCAGCCGCGTGTGGTTGGGCCGGTCGTTCTGGCCGATGTGGTTGACGTCGAGGCGGATCAGGTAGTCGTACTTCTCGACCTCGTCCGGCGCGAGCGACGCCCGGCGCTGCGTGACCCGGCTGCCGGTCCAGCGCTTGTTGGAGAAGCCGTCGGTGTTCCGGAACAGCTCCTTGACGTCGTCGTACCGGGTCACGACGACGACCGGCCCGACCCGCAGGACCGGCGCGTGCTCCCGCAGGTCCGCGTAGAGCGTCCATGGGTCACGCAGGAGCTCCTCATCAAGGCCATAGAACCGCTCTGCCCGCTCCGCCAGCTCCAATGCCGACCTCCATAAGCATCACAACTCTACTTGACCTCCACAGTAGCATTATTGTAGCAAGCAAGGGAAACCACAAGACGAAACGAGGGGACGGTCGCCATGGCGCCACGCTTCAACCGCAACGCCTTGCAGCTCAGGCTGCTGCGTTGGGGCCACGAGTTCGGCGAGCTGCTCTACCCGGTCGCCAAGAAGGCGCTCCCGTACCGCCCGAAGATGTGGTGGATCCCCCGGCTGCCGATCTGGGCGCATCGCCGCCGGACGCCGCACACGCGGCCCTGGACGACGCCGGTTCCCGCCCCGGCCGAGGCCCTGCGCACCGGCCCCGGCATCGAACTGCTCCCTGAGCGCCAGCAGCAGGCGTTCGACGAGGTGCCGCTGCACGACTTCATCCGGCTGCACCCGGAGATGCGCGGACAGAACAGCCCCACCGGGCACATGTGGATCTCACTGCTGTCGACCTCGCCGCGTGTCCAGGGCGCGGCCCGGAAGCGGGCGAGGTCGAACCGTGAACCCGGCGCGACGGCGGCAGCCGAACCGGTCACGCCCGAGGAGCTGACCCGCGCCATGAAGCAGGAAGCGGCCCGGCTCGGGCTCTCGGGCGTCGGCGTCACCGCGTACGACATCAAGTGGAACTACGCCGAGTACCACGGCATGGGCGTCGGCGAGACCATCATCGTCGGAATCATCGAGCAGAACTTCGACTCGACCCAGATGTCGCCGTCGCTGCGGGCCGAGAAGGCCGCCCTCTCGGCCTACGCCGGGCTGGAGGACCGCATGCGCCTGCTGGCCGAGTGGATCCGTGCGCAGGGCTACGCCGCGCGCCCCGAGGGCTTCGTCGGCGAGTCGATGGTGATCCCCTACGCCGTGGCCGCGGGCCTGGGGCAGCTCGGCCTCAACGGCCAGCTGCTGACACCGCACGCGGGCTCGCGCTGCCGGATCCACGTGATGTCGACCAACGCCCCGTTCGTGCACGATCAGCCGGTCGACTACGGCCTGGAGGGCGTCTGCAACGAGTGCCAGATCTGCGTGCGCCGCTGCCCGGCGGGCGCGATCCCGGCCGTTCGCAAGGAGAGCCGCGGCGTCGTCAAGGCCAAGCTGAACACCAAGCGCTGCCTCCCGGTGATGGGCAAGACGGCCGGCTGCTCGGTGTGCATGAAGGTCTGCCCGGTGCAGCGCTTCGGACTGCCGGCCGTTCTGGAGGAGTTCGACCGCAGCGGCAAGATCCTCGGCAAGGACACCGACGACCTCGAAGGCTTCGACTGGCCCCTGGACGGCAAGCACTACGGCCCGGGCGACCGTCCGCGGCTGCCGCTGGAGGTGTTCGAGACGCCGGGCTTCGACTTCGACCCGAACCGCAAGGAGCCGATCGGCTGGGTGAAGCCCGGCGACAAGCCTGACGAGACCGACGGCGACCGCGTCGAGGCGCTGGGGTACTGAGGGCGCCGTCGATCACCGCCTTGCGGGTCAGGAGCCTGACTCCCAGCAAGGCGGTGGTCATCTCCCGCGCCAATTCACAACTGGACGACGCCGCGCAGGTTCAGCCCGGCGTGCATGTCGGCGTAACCCTGGTTGATGTCCTCGAGCGCGTACCGGCGGGTGACCAGCTCGTCGAGGTTGAGCTTCCCGCGGCGGTAGAGCCCGAGCAGGACGCCGATGTCCCGGTGCATGTTGACGCCGCCGTAGACGTTCCCCCGCAGCGTCTGCTGGGAGAGCGTGAAGCCGACAACAGACATCTCGATGGCGTCGGCCGCGCCCGGCGTCACCGCGGTGATGACGCCGCGACCGTCGAGGCCCACAGTGGTCATCATCTGGCCGACCAACGCGCTGCTGCCGACACCGACCGAGAGGATCGCGACGTCGGCGAGGTGTCCGTGGGTGAGCTCCTCGAGCAGTGCCTTCGCCGCAGGAATGTCGGCGACGGCGTGGGTGGCGCCGAAGGTCGCGGCCTGCTCGCGCTTGTAGGGGTTCGGGTCGACGGCCACAACGATGTCGGCGCCGGCCGTCCGCGCGCCCTGCAGCGAGTTCATCCCGACGCCGCCGCACCCGATGACGACGACGTGCTCCCCCGGCCGCACGCCGGCCAGGTGAACGGCGGCACCCCACCCAGTGGTGACCGCGCAGCCCAGGAGGGCGGCGACGTCGAACGAGACGTCCTTGTCGATCGGGACCAGGCTCTCCTGCGGCACCACGGTGTACTGGCTGAACGTGCCGAGTCCGCCCATGGCCGAGATCGGCCGGCCGTCCCGGCTGAACGGGGAGGGATAGGCCTTACCCGCCAACCGGCGGCGGGCGACATAACAGAGCGCTGATCGGCCGCCGGCGCAGTAGCGACAATGGCCGCAGGGGAAGTTGAATGCCAGCACCACATGGTCGCCGGCAGCGACACGGTCCACGCCGGGTCCGAGGGCCTCGACGACGCCGGCGCCTTCGTGCCCGCCGACAATCGGGAGACCGACCGGCGCATCGCCGGTGACGGCGTGGTCGTCGGAGTGGCACAGGCCGGTCGCCGCCAGCCTGATCAGCACCTGACCCGGTCCTGGGTCGGCCAGCTCGACCTCTTCGACCGACCAGGGCGTCCCGACCTCCCACAGCACGGCGGCCTTCGTTCGCACCCGTGATCACCTCCCGGCCGTCGTCTCTGACGGCACCCTCGCTCCTGTGGTGTTCTAGTTGTTGACTTATGGTGCCGTCGGGTACAACTGACGTCAATGGCGACGTGGTCGCCGTCGCATGCGCGGCACGGGCACTACGAGCTGAGGAGATGCAGCATGAGGTTCGCCGTCGACCTGGACCGGTGCGAGAACCACGGCCAGTGCACGTTCGCCGCACCCAACCTGTTCGCCCTCGACGACGAAGGACAGCTCGCCTACCGCGGTGCGGCCTCGGAGGAGTACACCTCGGCCGAGCTCGACGGCGCCGACGAGGGCGCCGTCTCCTCGGCCGTCGACATGTGCCCGATGCAGGCGATCCGGCTGGTCGGCTGAGTGCGCCGGTTCGACGGGCGCGTCGTGCTGGTCACCGGCGCGACGAGCGGGCTCGGTGAGGCCGTGGCCTTGCGGCTGGCGTCGGAAGGGGCGCACCTGGTCCTGACCGGGCGTCGACGCGATCGCTGCGAGGCGGTCGCGGCGGCGGCACGCGAGCACGGGGTCGAGGCGCTCTCCGTCCCCGGGGACCTGGCCGATGCCGCGGTGCCGACGAGGCTGGTGGCGGCGGCCGTGGACCGCTGGGGGCGGCTCGACGGGGCGGTGAACAACGCGGGGGTGAGCCCGTCGCCGCAGCCGTCGTCGGGGTACGACGAGCAGCTGTGGCTCTCGACGATCGAGCTGAACCTCAACGCGGTGTTCCGGTGCCAGCGGGCGGAACTGGCGGTGATGGTGCCGGCCGGGCGGGGCGCCGTCGTGAACGTCGCGTCGTACACGAGCACGACGGTCCAAGCGGCCGGAGTGGCGTCGTACGCGGCGGCCAAGCACGGCGTCCTCGGGCTGACCCGGGCCGCAGCACGGGACCACGCCCGCGACGGCGTCCGGGTCAACGCGGTGGGACCGGGGCACATGCGCACGGCGATGATCGACCGCCTCCTGGACGAGCCCGACAAGCAGGCGCGTCTGCTGGCCCGGATCCCGATGGGGCGGGTGGCCGAGCCGGCCGAGGTGGCCGGCGTCGTCGCGTTCCTGCTGTCGGACGACGCGTCGTTCGTGACCGGCCAGATCCTGGTGGCCGATGGTGGGCTCTCGATCTGAGCGGCGAGCGGGCTCTTCGGCCACGTGAGTGCCGTCCCACGCCATGCCCCGGATGGGACCACAGGTGCGGGTCCCATCCGGGGCAGCCGGGCGAACCGGACGCGGCGCCGGATCAGGCCGCACCCTCGCCGATGTACTTCTCGAACATGTTGCCCTGCAGCAGGCCGGCGGCGGCGCCGTCGTAGGCGATCTCGCCGCGCCGCAGGACGTAGGCGTGGTCGGCGATGGCCAGTGTGCGCAGGGCGTACTGGTCGACCAGCAGGAGGGCGACGTCCTTCTCACGCAGCGTCTTGAGGAAGTCGAAGACCACGTCCACAATGATCGGCGCGAGGCCCAACGACGGCTCGTCGACGAGCACGAGCTTGGGATTGGCGACGTACGCCGCCGACAGCGCGAGCATCTGCTGCTCGCCGCCGGAGAGGGTGCCCGCCTTCTGCGTCAGGCGCTCTCCCAGCCGGGGGAAGACCGAGGCGGCGATCTCGATCGTCTCCTTGGGGCTTGAGGAGGTGGCCTGCATCAGCAGGTTCTCGCGCACCGTCAGGTTCCGGTAGACGCCGCGTCCCTCGGGGATGTGGCACATGCCGCCCTTGGCCCGGCGGGCGGCGGAATACTTCGTGACGTCCACCCCGTCGACGAGCACCTGGCCGCCGGTGGGTCGCATCAGCCCGGAGGCCACCCGCAGCGACGTGGTCTTGCCGGCGCCGTTGGGGCCGATCAGCGCGGTCACCGAGCCGGGGACCACGCTCAGCGAGACGTCCCTGAGCACGATCGTGGTGCCGTAGCTGGCGTTGACGTTGCGCAGCTCCAGTGCCGGGGCCTGCGATCTGGCCGCGGCGGCGCCGTTCGCCCCGGCCCGGGTGAGCTGGTCGGTCATCGGACCGCCTCCTCGATCTGGTCGATCAGGTCGTCCCGGTTCTCGGTCTCCGAGCCGAGATAGGCCGCCTGCACGATGGGATTGGTCCGGACCTCCTCCGGGGTGCCGCGGAACAGCAGCTTGCCGAAGTCCAGGACATAGATGTCGGTGCAGATCCGCAGTACCAGGGCCATGTCGTGCTCGACCAGGAGGATGCCGCAGCCGCGGGTCTGGACCACCCGGGTCAGCGTCTCCCCGAACTTCGCCGTCTCCACCGGGTCGAGGCCGGAGGACGGCTCGTCCAGCAGCAGCGTGTCGAACGGGCCGCTCAGGCAACGGGCCAGCTCGACCAGACGCCGCTGGCCGGTCGAGAGCTGCCCCGCGTTCACGTTCCGGAGATCGCTGATGCCGCACAGCTCCATGGCGTACTCGGCCGCCTCGAGCGTCGCCCGGCGCTCCGACCGGGTGGCCAGGATCTGGCCGCGCAGGTTGGAGCCGGCCAGGCCGGACTCCACCCCGAGGGCGACGTTCTGGCCCACCGTGAGCGAATCGGCCAGCTGCATCAACTGGAACGTCCGCCCCAGACCGCGACGGCCACGCGCCGCGGCGTTGAGACCGGTGACGTCCTGGCCCTGCAGCAGCACCGACCCGGTGGCCGGGGTGAGCAGGCCGCTGGCCGCGTTGAACAGGGTCGTCTTTCCGGCGCCGTTGGGGCCGATGAGACCGGTGATCTGGCCGACCGGGGCCCTCATGCTGACCTGGTCCACGGCGGTGCGGCCGCCGTAGCGGACGGTCAGATCGCGGATCTCCAGGCCACTGGCGTTCGACGGCATCGTCCAGGGGTCGGACTCGACCGCCACCAGCGGACCGGTGTCCCGCTTCCGGCCGAACCGCCGGTCGATCCAGTCGCGGGCCTTCTGCGGCAGCGTGTCGGCACCGCCCTGGGTGGCGATGAGGATGGCGAAGAAGCCGAACACCACGTTCAGCCACGGCTGGGCGTTGGGGCTGTGCCAGAACGCCGGGATCAGGGCGGCGATCACGGCCACCACTGCGTACCAGGGTTCCCGGAACGGCATCAGCGCGAGCGTCGCCACCAGCACCAGTGAGTAGTAGGCCGCGTAGTACGGGTCCCCCAGCACGACGTAGTTCACCGTGCTGCCGTAGAGGATCCCGCCGACGCCGGCGAAGTACCCGGCGATGCAGAACACGATCAGCTTGAGCAGGTTCGTGTTCAGGCCCAGGATGCGAACCGCGAGCGGCGCCTCGGACAGGCCCCGCAGCGTACGGCCCAGCCGACTCGTGTGGATCGCCACCATCAGCAGGGCGGCGACCACGAAGAAGGCCAGCACGACGTAGTACCAGCGCTCGTCGGAGTCCATGCCGCCCGGGCGCGGCATCGGGCGGCCGGTGCCGGTGGTACCGAAGAACCACTCCTTCTGGTAGACCCAGCCCTCCATCGAGAGACCGAAGCCCAGCGTGGCCAGGGCCAGGAACAGGCCCTGCAGCCGGATCGCCGGGAGCGCCAGGACTGCCGCCACCGGCACCACGATCAGCGCCGAGAGCAGAACGCCGACCAGCCAGGGCAGGCCCCAGGCCTCGGCGACCTGGGCGAAGGTGACGGCGCCGATCGCGGCGAACACCGCCTGGCACAGGGAGACCATGCCGGCCGTGCGCACCAGCAGGCCGAGCGAGAACAGCACGATGGCCTGGGTCAGGCCGACAGTCAGGTACGTCAGCTGGTCGGTGAACAGTGTCGGCACGACCAGCAGGAACACCACGACCAGGCCGGCGGCGACCAGTCGCGTGCTGGTCGGCCCGTGGTAGGGGATCTTCGGTGGCTGCTCGGAGCGCGGCGGCAGGTCGAGCTTGCGCTTGGGGATGACCATCAGCGCGACCAGCAGCAGGATGAACGGCAGCGCGGTGTTCAGACCGCCCAGCGCGGGCACGTCGATGGAGAACTTGGTGATGACGTTGGAGACCACGCCGACCGCCAGCGCACCGACGTAGGTCAGCGGAATGTTCGAGAAGGCGCCGACTGCCGCGGCGCCGAACGCCTGGACCACCAGGAAGGTCATGGTCACCGAGTCGATGCCCATGGTCGGGGCGATCAGGACGCCGGACAACGCCGCGAACGAGGCGCCGATGCTCCAGGAGAGCCGCTGCACCGCCTGCGGGCTGGTGCCGTGCAGGGCGACCAGGTCGGGGTCGTTGACCACGGCCCGCATCGCCAGGCCGGTCCGGCTGACCCGGAAGAAGTAGTAGAGCAACGCCACGGCGACCAGCGAGATCGCCACGATGGTGAGCTGGCCGTACGTGATGTTGACGCCGCCGACGCGGACGATCACGGCCGCCTTGGGCAGGAACGGCGGTGGCCGCAGGGCGTTGAAGCCGTACTTGACGGTGGCCAGCCCCTGGACCACGAGCACGATGCCGACCGTGGCGACGACCTTGAGTGCCGGCCGCTGGTTGCTCAGCTTGAGGCTCACCTCGGACATCACCAGGCCGAACAGCGGCCCGAACACGAAGACGGCGATGAATCCGGCCAGCCACCAGCTGAGCTCGTGGTCGATGTGAAGCCAGTAGAAGACAAACGCGGCAGCGGCAGCGATTGCCCCGTGGCCGATGTTGAAGATGCCGGACGTCTTGTAGGTCAGGACCAGGCCGGTGCCGGCCAGGCCCAGGACCGAGCCGGTCACCAGACCGGCGACGATGAAGGGCAAGAAGGTGTCCACGGCTACCTCGGGTCAGGCGACGCATCGTCGCGGGCCGGACGGCTGACGGCTCTAGTAATGTCCTAGCCAAGAATTAGCCGTCTTCTAATTATTCTGCAATCATGCTTGGACCCGGGCGTGACGTCAACCACTCCGGCGCGGTTTCAGCGCCGGGTTCTTGCGGAAGTCCCAGCTCACCAGCCGGGCGGGGCGCATCCGGAGCCAGGCGTGCCGGCCGTCGGCCACAAAGTCGGGCGTGCCGGAGTACTTCTCCGCGTAACGACGCTCGACACCGGCGAGCTCCGGTCGCGGCTCGGACGTCCGGGGCACCTCCGAGGCCACCTCCACCGCACCGGACAGCTCGACGCCGCGCAGCTCGTCGAACTCCTCCCCGGCGTCGACGACCACGGAGACTCGAGGGTCCCGCTGCAGGTCGGCCCACCGCTGGCTGCGCAAGACGGAGTTCAGCCACAGGGCTGAGCCGTCCCAGACGAACCAGAGCGGCACCACGTGGGGGTGCCCGCCGGCGCTGATCGTGGCCACCCGGCAGACCCGCTCGGCGGCCAGGAAGGCGTCCACCTCGTCGGGCGTCATCGCGATCGACCGGCCGCGTCGCTGCTGCCTCACCCGAGTACCGTCCTGCGGACGTCGTCGTCGGGGACCCAGCGCGGGGCTCGGCGCTGGACGAAGGCGGCGTTGCCCTCGGTGCGGTCGTCCGAGCTCAGCAGTGTGGTCATCGCGGTGCGCGTGGCCGCCCAGCCGGCCTCGTCGCCGGCGGCCGCCACCGCGTGCAGCCCCGTGAACAACTCGGCCACCGCCTCGGGCGCGCCGACACATGTGGCCAGGGCCAGGTCCAGCGCCACAGCGAGCACGTCCTTCGTCTCGGTCAGCCGGTTCGCCAGCCCGAGCTGGTAGGCCCGCTCCGCCTCGAGTCTTCCGGCGGTGAGCATCAGCTCGACGGCGACGTTGCGCGGCAGCCGGTCCGGCGCCCGGAACAGGCCCCCGGCCGCGGGCACGCGTCCGCGCGTGGTCTCGGGCAGCGCAAACCAGGCGTCGCGGGCGGCCACCACCAGGTCGGCCGCGAGCACCAGCTCGAACCCGCCGCCCAGCGCCGGCCCGCCGACCGCGGCCACGAGCGGCTTGCGCCGCCGGCGGCGGATCACGCCGTACATCCCGCCCCGTTCGGTGTGCGGCCCGGCACCGGTCCGCAGGTCGGTGCCGGCGCAGAAGAACGGCCCCTCGGCCGCGAGCACTGCGACCCGCAGCGCGGGGTCGTCGTCGAGCCGGTCGAACGCGACATCGAGGGCGAGGGTCATCTCGGCGTTCATCGCGTTGCGCTTCTCCGGGCGGTCCAGCGTGACCAGCAGGACCGGGCCTCGCGTCTCGATCCGCACGAAGTCACTCACCGAACACCTCGCTCCCAAGCCACCTGTCCGGGCTGCGCGTCGAGGACCAGCATCGCGTCAGAAGTCCCGGCCGGCCCAAGCCTCGCGGGCCTCCGCCCACGGATCGCTCACCGTCGCGCTCGGCGCCCCGAAGCGGCGGACCGTCCCGGCCACGCCGTGGACCGGCCACCCCGGGTCGCCGTCGCGGACGAACGCCACCCAGGCGGCGTGCACCTCGTCGGCCACGGCCTGCGGGGCGTCGGTCCCACGCAGCTCGACGCCCCAGGGATCGTCGAGGGTGTCGAAGACGAACGGGACCTCGAGGGTGTGGCAGGCGCCGACCCGACCGTCGTACGTCGAGGGCCGCCAGGCGAACTGGTAGGCGTACGTGCCCGACCGGCGCGCGGCGGCGAGCCGCTCGGTGGGGGCGACGCAGAACCAGTCGGACTGGATGGCGACGAACAGCTCGGCCGGGCCGGCGTCCGGCCGCCGGGCACGGTAGGTCGCGATCATCGCGTCAGGGTCGGGGCAGATCCGCGAGGTGGTGGCCCGCAGGGCGTCCTCGGTCAGCTTGTCCCACATCCCGGTGGGGGCGACGAAGAGGCCGTACTCCTCGGCGTTGGCGCCGATCAGCAGGTCGACGTCGGCACACGCGCCGGCGGCGATGGCCGCGAACGGGTGCTCAGGGAGGATGTCGCCGTCGACCACCGGCTGGAACGTCAGTCGCGTGAAGCCGGCGAACCGCGGGTCCTGGCCGGAGGTCAACTGGTTCATCACGGCGTTGCTCGCCTCGTGCAGCCGGTCTTCCGGCACCGCGGCGATCGCCTCGGCCGTCGGCTCGGTCCCCAGCTCGCTGGCCAGCTCGGCCGCCACCAGCCGCGCCCGCTCGACGGTGTGGACGTGGTGGGCGGTGCCGCTCTGCGAGATCGCCCGGCGGAACAGCCCCTGGGCCCGCGGCACGGCCAGCAGCGTGCAGACGGCCATCGCGCCCGCCGACTCCCCGGAGATCGTCACCCGGGCCGGGTCGCCCCCGAAGGCCGCGATCTCGGCCTGGACCCACTGCAGGGCAGCGACGACGTCGAGCAGACCCCGGTTGGCGACGGCGTCCGGGAAGAACCCGAAACCCTCGGCGGCCAGGCGGTAGTTGATCGTCACCGCGACGACGCCGTCCCGGGCGAACGCCGTGCCGTCGAAGGCGGTGGTCGAGCCGGCTCCGGTGGCGAATCCACCGCCGTGCACGAAGACCAGGACAGGCGCCCGGCCCGCGACGTCGGGGGTCCAGACGTTCAGGTTCAGGCCGTTGGGCCCGGGACGTCTCGGGTCCGGCAGGAGGGCGTCCATCACAGCCGATCGCTGCGGCGGGGTGGAGACCGTGGCGCCGTACTGCGTCGCGTCGGCGACGCCGTCGTGCGGCTCCGGCGGGCGGGGCGCCGCGAACCGTGCCTCGCCGATGGGGGCGGCCGCGTACGGGATCCCCTTGAAGGACCAGCCGCTGCTCGTCGGTGCGCCACGGAAGGTGCCCTGCCGGGTGGTCACATCCACTACTGCACTCCTCAACGAACTTCAACTTGTGTTGTTATTATGCACCACCATCGCAGACGCGCGGAAGGTCGTGCCCCATGCCCTTGGACGAGGTAACCCGGACCCTGACCGCGCCCGGCGGAGCGTTCCCGCTGGCTCAGCTCGAGTGCCGCGAGCTGCGCTGGAGCGTCCGCACCAGCTTCTTCCAGTACCTCGCCGGGCTGCGGGACGGTCGCGCCTCGGTCTCCGGCGGCGCGACCCTCACTGCGGACGACCCACAGCTCGTGGTCTACCCGGCCGACCCCGACCGAAGCGACGACGGCGTACTGGCCTTCCGCGGCGACCTCCGGCTGGGCGGCCACGGCGGCCTGCTGTTCGTCCGCCTGGCGAACCCGCGTATCAGGCTCGGGACCCCTGCCGTCCTCTCGGTCGACGATCCGCTGACGGAGGACGGCGGCGGTCCACGGCTTGACCTGGTCACGCTGCGGTTGGCCGCCGACGACGAGGGCGGCTGGTCCGGCACCGACGTGAAGCTCACCGAGGCCGGCGTCGGGCTGTTCAACCACGTCTACGCCGCGGGCGACGCGTTCGATCCCCTGACCGTGCGCTGACGGCAGCGATGATCGCTGGCGTCCGGGCCCGCGGTCGTCGCCCGTCTCAGGCCTTGCGCTCCGGCTCGGGCGAGCTGACGTTGAACAGCACGTGGTTACCTCCGTCGACGACGATCGACTCGCCGGTGACGTGCCCGGACAGCGGCGAGAGCAGGAACAGCAGCACACCGGCGATGTCCGACGGGTAGGCCAGCTTGCCCAGCGGCGTCTTGTCGATGTTCGCCTGCACGAGCTCAGGGGTCCAGCGCGGGTTGGCCTGCTGGCGCGGCGTCCGGATGGTGCCCGGCGCCACCGCGTTGACCCGGACCCCGAGCGGACCCAGCTCCACCGCTGACGTCCGCACCAAGGACATGAGTGCCGCCTTCATCGCCCCGTACGCGGCCAGCTTGGGCGAGCTGCCCAACCCGGCCACCGACGCGACGAAGGCCATCGAGCCTCCGGTGCCGGTGCGCTCCCAGAACTTCGCGGCATAGCTGATCGCCAGGTACGCGTGCTTGAGCACGATGTCGACGTGGAACAGCCAGTCGTCGTCGGACAGGTCCTGGACCTGCTTGTAGATCGACAGGCCGACGATGTCGACGACGCCGTCGAGGCGCCCGCACCGCTCGTCCACGAAGTCGAACAGGGCCGCCATCGAGTCACGGTCGGTAATGTCGCCCGTCCAGGCAATGCCGCCGACCTCGGCCGCCACCTTCTCGGCCCGCTCCTGGTCACGGTCGACGCACACCACCGTGGCACCGAAGGCGCACAGCGCGTGCGCCGTCTGCCGCCCGATGCCGAAGCCGGCACCCAGGACGACGTGCACCTGGCCGTCGAGCCGCATCAGGCTCGCGTAGTCGGGCGTCCAGTCGGCGTCCCGATCGGTCCACGACGCTGTCATCGGGCCGCCTCCGCCGCCAGCGGGTCCTGGTCCGGCTTGGCCGATGCGGCCCCCTTGCGCCAGTCCACGGCCCCGTCCTCGATCGTCGCGTGCGCCACCCGCCCGCCGTGGATCTCGGCCCAGTGCGCGTGGTTGATCTGGTGCAGGCTGAAGCAGGCCTGGAGCGAGTTGTAGAAGCCCATGTTGTCCTGGGTCTGGTTGACCGCCTCCTTGATCATCAAGGCGGTCATGGTCGGCCTCTTGGCGATCTCGCGGGCGTACTCCAGGGTCCGCTCGACCAGCTCGCCGGCCGGGAAGATCTGGCTGACCATGCCGATCCGATGGGCCTCGTCGATGCTGACGCTCCCGCCGGTGAGCATCAGCTCCTTGGTTCGCCGCAGGCCGAACTCCCACGGGTGGGCGAAGTACTCGACACCGCACATGCCCAGCCGCGTGCCGACGGGGTCGGAGAACGTCGTGCCCTCGGCACCGACGATCAGGTCGCAGGACCACGCGAAGGTCAAGCCGGCCGCGTGGACAGGCCCTTGCACCGAGCAGACGGTGATCTTGCGCAGGTTCCGCCACCGGAGCGAGTTCTGGTAGTAGTAGTGCCACTCCTGGACCATGCGCTTCTCGGCGCTGACCTTGGTGGCCCCGTTGAGCTGGAACGTCGGGTGCTGCTGCGGTCCCTCGGCCCGCTCCACCGCCCGCTCCGGCGTGCCCATGTCGTGGCCGGAGGAGAATGTCATGCCGTTGCCGGCGAGGATCACCACGCGCACCGTGTCGTCCGCCTCCGCCCGGAGCATCGCCTCGTCCAGCTCGACGAGCAGGCTGCGGCTCTGGGCGTTGCGGTAGCGCGGCCGGTTCAGCGTGATCCGGGCGATGGTCCCCTCGTCGAGCAGTTCGTAGGTGATGAACCGGTAGTCCGGCATAGTGGTCCCTCCTGGGGGGTCGGTCACTTGACAGCGATCGGGTTGAGCGGCGATCCGACCGCCCCCGTCACGGTGAGCGGCTGTGCGCTCAGGAAGAACTCGTAGACGCCGTCGGCAGCACAGTCCGCGGCCAGTTCCTCGAGGTCCCAGATCTCCCCGATCAGCACACCGGCGTTGACCAGGAAGATCACGTGCAGGGCGAACTTGGCCTCGGGCAGGGACTCGCTCGGCACGCTCTCCAGTCCCCAGGTGTCACCCGCGACCGCGGCGATCTCCCGCGGCAGCAGGTAGTCGGCGCTGCTGACACCGAGGCCGGGCGCGGGACCGGCGGCGTAGTCGCCCCAGTGCTCCTGCCCCTCGGCCCTGCGCCGGCGCATGTGGCCGGTGCGGATCAGGACGATGTCGCCCGGGCCGATCTCGACGCCCTGGGCCTTCGCGCACGCCTCGAGGTCGACGTCCTGGATGGCGTCGCCGGGCTCCAGCCAGTCGACGGCGTAGAACCGTGGGAAGTCGAGCAGGACACCGCGGCCGACCACCCGGTCGGCCACCTGGGAGATGCTGTTGTGGACCGCGCCCTGGCTGGTCACGCTCTCGGGACCGTGCCCGTTGTAGGTGACGCCGTCGTAGAAGACGTGACAGAAGGCGTCCCACTGGGTGGCGCACTGCAACGGCATGTAGATGCCGTCGTCGGTGGACTGCATGCCGTGCCGGGCGTTCTCCCAGTCGGCCAGCAGGTCACCCCCGTGCTTGTACATCTGGTGCTGAGGGTTCACGCGTGCTGTCCGGGAGGGCATGGGTCCGTTGCGGTCGAGCGGGATGGCCAGGGAGAACGTCCTGCCCGTGCGCACCAGCGCGGCCGCCGCAGCCACCCGTTCGGCAGTAATGTGGTTGAGCGCGCCGGCCTCGTCGCCGGCCCCCCACCTGCCCCAGGTGCGGTAGTGCAGCGCAAGCGCGTCGAGCTCGGCCTTGGTGTACCGGCGACGGGGTGAGACGGTGCGACGGGTGCTGATCGGAACGCTCCTCGGTGCGCAGGGCCTGCTGCGGCAGTGGATCGGGTCGGCCCGCCCGGCCCGTCTCGTCGGTGGGCCGGGCGGGCCGGGTTCAGACGGGGTTCAGGCGGGGAAGCCGTACGTCTTGAGGTTCGCGAACATGTCGATGCCGGTGCGGCCGCCCAGCTCGCGACCGACGCCGGAGCGCTTGGTGCCGCCGAACGGCGCCTCGGTCGGCGAGCCCAGGAAGGTGTTCACCCCGACGCCGCCGGTGTCGAGCCGGCCGGCCACCGCCAGCGCTTCCTCGGCCTCACCGAAGACAGCACCGCCGAGGCCGTAGGGGCTGTCGTTGGCGAGCCGCACCGCGGCCTCGGTGTCCGCCACCCGGTAGACCACGCCGAGCGGGCCGAACGCCTCCTCCCGGTAGAGCCGCATCTCCGGGGTGACGCCGGTGATCACCGCGGGCTTGAAGAACGACCCCGGCCCGTCGATCCTGCCGCCCTCCAGCAGTACCGTGGCGCCCTTGGCAACGGCGTCGTCGAGCTGCTCCTGCAGCAGGTCGGCCGCGGCCTGGCTGGACATCGGGCCGACGGTCACCGTCTCGTCGAACGGGTCGCCCACCACCTGAGCAGCGAACGCGGCGACGTACTGCTCGGTGAAGGCGTCGGCGACGCCCTCGGTGGCGATGACCCGCTTGGGCAGCGCGCACGCCTGCCCACCCAGCACGAGACGGCAGGTGGCGGCGGTGCCGGCGGCGAGGTCGACGTCAGCCGAGTCCAGCACGATGAAGGCGTCGGAGCCGCCCAGCTCCAGGACCACCGGCTTGATGTGCCGGCTGGCCTGCTCGCCGACGGCCGAGCCCGCACGGTCGGAGCCGGTCAGCGTCACGGCCCGGACACGGTCGTCGGCGATCAGCGTCGAAACCTGGTCGGTCGAGACCAGGATGGTCTGGTAGCAGCCCTCGGGGAAGCCGGCCTCGCGGAAGATCTCGTCGAACATCAGCGTCGAGCCGGGGCAGATCTCGGCCGGCTTCACCATCACGGTGTTGCCGAGGATCAGGTTGGGGGCAGTGGCCCGCATCGCCTGGTAGAGCGGCGCGTTCCACGGCTCGATCCCGAGGACGACGCCGACCGGCTCGCGGCGCAGCACCAGCTTCGAGAAGCCGGCCGACTCGATCACCTCGTCGGCGAGCTGGGCCTCGCCGTGCTCGGCGTAGTAGCGGAACATGCTCACCGCACCGGCCCCCTCGCCCAGGGAGTACGGGAGGATCTTGCCCATCTCCAGCGTGGCCTGCCGGGCCAGCTCCGGGAGCCTGGCCTCGATCAGGTCGGCCACCTTGACGAACAGCGCGACGCGCTCGGCGATCGGCACCTCGCGCCAGGTCAGATAGGCCTGGTGGGCCAGGGCCAGCTTGGCCTCCAGCTCATCGCCGCTCAGGAACGGGTACTCGCGCAGCGTCTCACCGGTGGCGGGGTTGTGCGTCCGGTACGTACGGGTCGTGGGGATCGTTGCGGTCACCGGAGTCCTCCTGGCGGGCACGTCGCTGTGATGGTCGAAGGCAGCTCTATTCGAAGCAAACCATAATGCAGCCTTGCTCTTGCGGCCAGACCATGATGGTTACAGGATAAGTAGAACCACAGTTGTGTGCGTCCGACCCGCCATCGAGGTGCCGCATGGAGATCGACCTGCTCGACCCCGCCCACTACGTCGTGGGACAGCCCTACGAGCTCTACAAATGGCTGCGTGAGAACGACCCGGTGCACTGGCACGCGGAGCACGACGGCGGCCCCGGCTTCTACGCCCTCACCCGGTACGCGGACGTCAAGGCGTTGGAGACGGACTCGGACACCTATGGCAACGCCCCGACCACGCTGATCAGCGACACGGCCGTGCAGGGGGACGCGACCCACCAGCACCTGATCTTCTCCGACCCGCCGCACCACACCCCGCACCGCAAGCTGCTCAGCCCAGAGCTCGGCGTGATGGCGGTCCGGTCCCAGCAGGACGTGCTGGAAGGGCTGGTCAACGACATCATCGACCGCGTCATCGAGAAGGGGGAGTGCAACTTCGTCGACGACATCGCGGGCCGGATGGCCAGCTTCGTCATGGCGGACCTGATCGGCCTCCCGCGCGAGCAGTCGCTGGTGATGTTCGACGCCGCGGCCACCCTGGCCCGGGGCACCGATCCGTCCTACGGCATCGGTGCCGAGGCCATCTCGACGCTCTACTCCTGGGCCAGCGACGCCTACCGGGAGCGGATGGCTGAGCCCCGCGAGGACATGCTGACCAAGATCGCCCACGCGGAGGTCCTGGACATCCCGTTCGACGAGCACCAGTTCCAGCTGGACTTCCAGCTGCTGGTCTCGGCCGGCAGCGACACCTCGCGCAACGTGCTCGCCACCGGCATGAACCGACTGTTCCAGCACCCCGAGGCGCACCGCGCGCTCGTCGAGGACCCGTCGCTGGTGCCGCAGGCGGTGGAGGAGATGCTGCGGTTCGACCCGCCCATCGTGTTCCAGCGCCGCACCGCCACGCGCGACGCCGAGTTCGCCGGTGTCGCCGTGACCAAGGGGACCAAGCTGGTCAGCTACTACGGCGCGGCCAACCGGGACCCGGAGATGTTCGCCGACCCGGACACCTTCGACATCCACCGTTCTCCCAACCCGCACCTCGCGTTCGGCGCCGGGCGGCACTTCTGCCTCGGCTCGTACCTGGCCCGGGCCGAACTGGTGACCATGTTCACGGCGCTGGTCACGCGGCTGCCCGACCTGCGCCCGGCCGGCGAGGTGGCGTGGCACCAGCACCCGCAGACCCCCTCGGTGGTGGGGCCGTTCGAGATCCCGGTCCGTTTCACCCCGGGCGAGCGGGTCGGGGACACCGACCTCGCCTGAACCCAGCATATGATTCTCATGTTATGTTGAAGTAGTTCTTCAACGTCGCCCTTGTCGCTACCTAGGAGCCCGATGACCGCATCGCCGGCGACCACGCCCGACGCCGAGCTGGTCGAGGCCACCGCCCGCCGGGTGGTGGCCGAGCACCCGCCCACCTCGACGCCGCTCCCGGAGCTGATGGGCGCCTGGTACGACGCCGGGCTGACCTGGGTCCACTTCCCGGTCGGGCTCGGCGGCCTGGACGCACCCCGCGCCCTGCAGCCGCTGGCCAACCGGGTGATGCGGGAGGCCGGCGGGCCCGAGCCCCGGACGGTGAACACCATCGGCTACGGCATCGTGGCCGGCACGATCCGCCGCTACGCGGACCGGGAGTTCGCCGCGCGCCGGCTGCGCCCGCTGGCCACCGGCGAGGAGAAGTGGTGCCAGCTGTTCAGCGAGCCGGGCGCCGGGTCCGACCTGGCCGGCCTGGCCACCCGTGCGGTCCGCCACGGCGACGGCTGGCAGGTGAACGGCCAGAAGGTCTGGAACAGCCTGGCCCACCTCTCCCGCTGGGCGATCCTGCTGGCCCGCACCGATCCCGACGTGCCGAAACACAAGGGCCTGACCTACTTCGTGGTCGACATGCGGTCCGCGGGAATCACCGTGCGGCCGCTGCGCCAGATCACCGGGCGGGCCGCGTTCAACGAGGTGTTCCTCGACAACGTGTTCATCCCTGACAGCCAGCGGTTCGGCGAGGTCGGTGACGGCTGGATCGTCGCCAACAGCACCCTCGGCGACGAACGGACCTCGCTCGGCGACCGCGTGGCGGCCCGCGGCAGCGGCGTGATCGCCGACGCCCTGGCCCTGTGGGCGGCTCACCCCGAGCGCCACGACCCGGTGCTGCGGGACCGGCTGGTCCGGCTCTGGGTCCGGGCGGAGACGCAGCGGCTGACCGGCGACCGGGCCCGGGTGGCGGCCAGCAAGGGGGTGGTCGGTGCCGAGAGCGCGATCATCAAGCTGCTCAACTCCGAACTGACCCAGGCGGTCTACGAGTTCTGCCTGGAACTGCTCGGCCCCGAGGGCACCCTGATCGACACCTACTCGCTCGACGCTCCGGACGACGAGTCCGGCCCGGCCGCGATCCAGCGCAAGTACCTGCGTTCCCGCGCCACCACGCTCGAGGGCGGCACCTCGGAGATCATGCGCAACGTCATCGGCGAACGCGTCCTCAAGCTGCCGCAGGAACTGCGCGCCGACAAGGGCGTCGCCTGGAAGGACATCCCCCGATGACGCAGGAGTTCGAGTTCGACGACGAGATCGTCGAGCTGCGCTCGACGGTGCGCGAGTTCTGCGCCGAGGTCTCCCCCGAGGTCCTGGTCCGCGAGCACATGGAGTCCGAGCTCGGCCACGACCCGGCGCTCTGGCGCCGGCTGGGCACCGACATCGGCGTCCTCGGCCTGGCGGTCCCCGAGGCGTACGGCGGCGACGACGTCGGACTGGTCGCCCAGGCTGTCGTCGTCGAGGAGCTCGGCGCGGCCCTGGTCTGCGGGCCGGTGCTCGGCACCCTCGCCCTGGCCATGCCGACGCTGGTGGCGCTGTCCGACGAGGACGCCAAACGCGAGCTGCTGCCGTCGCTGTGCTCCGGCGAGCGCGTGGCCACGCTGGTCGCGCCGCTCGCCACCGGAGTCCTGGACGAGGATGCCGTCACCGTCGAGGCCACCGAGAACGGCGGCTGGCGGCTCACCGGCAACGTGGCCCAGGTCCCCGACGGCGCCGCCGCCGACACACTGCTGGTGCTGGCCCGCACCTCAGCCGGCCTGGCGCTGTTCGCCGTGGCGGGAGGCGCCGAGGGCCTGACCCGCACCGCGCTGACCACACTCGACCTCACACGCCGGCAGGCCGCGGTCTCCTTCGCCGCGACGCCGGCACGGCTGCTGGCCTCCGGCACCGAGGCGGTCGGCGCCGTCGAGCGGGCCGCGCTGGTGGCCTCGGTGCTGCTGGCCGTCGAGTCGGTCGGCGGGTCGCAGCGGATGCTCGACGTCACCGTCGCGCACGTCAGCACGCGCAAGCAGTTCGGCCAGCCGGTCGGCGCGTTCCAGGCGGTCAAGCACCGCTGCGCGAACCTGCTGATCGCGGTCGAGGCCGCCCGGTCGGCGGCCTACCACGGCGCCTGGGCACTGCAGGACGGCAACGACGACCCGCAGCTCGCGGCCGGGCTGGCCAAGGCCGTGGCGAGCGAGTCCTACCAGGCGGTCAGCGCCGGGGCGATCCAACTCCACGGCGGCCTCGGCTTCACCTGGGAGGGCTCGCCCCACTTGTACTTCAAGCGGGCCAGCACCAACGGTCTGACGCTGGGCACCGCCACGCAGCACCTCGACCGGGTCGCAGCCCTGACCCTCGACGCAGTCCCGGCCTGAGTTCGGAGGAGCCATGGAGTTCGACTACGTCATCATCGGCTCCGGCGCGGGCGGCTCGGTCCTGGCCGAGCGGATCTCGGCCGGGTCCCGAGCCACCGTTCTGGTGATCGAGGCCGGCGGGCACGACCGCAACCCGATGCACCTGGTGCCCAAGGGCTTCTTCTTCACGATGCACTCCGACCGCTACGCCAAGAAGTTCACCGCCGGGCCGTTCGGGCCCGAGAACGTCACCGACGCCTGGTGGCGCGGCCGCGTCGTCGGCGGGTCGACCACCATCAACGGTCTGGTCTGGAACCGCGGCTGGGCCGGCGACTTCGACCGCCTGGTCGAGGAGGGGAACCCCGGCTGGGGCTGGGACACCTTCCTGGACGCCTACAAGCACCTGGAGTCCTTCCAGCTCGGCGCCTCCGACCTGCACGGCGGCAGCGGCCCGGTGAGCGTCGAGCTCACCGCACCGACCGAGCCGGTGTCCGAGGCGTTCATGGCCTCCTGCGCCGCGGCCGGAGTGCAGCGCGTGCTCGACATCAACGGCTCCGACGACGAGCGCACCGGCTACACGCAGTTCTCCACCAGGCGCGGGCTGCGCGTCACCGCCGCCAGCGCCTTCCTGCGGCCGGCGCTCAAACGCGGCAACGTCACGCTGGCCACCGCAACGGAGGTGGGGCGGATCCGCTTCGACGGCACCCGCGCGGTCGGCGTACTCGCCCGGCACAAAGGGCAGCAGATCGAGATCCGGGCCCGTAAGGAGGTCCTGGTCTGCGGCGGCTCGCTGGACACCCCGACGCTCCTGGAGCGCTCCGGTGTGGGGCGGGCGGACGTGCTCGCGCGGGCCGGCGTGAAGCTCGTCGTGGACAGCCCGAACGTCGGCGAGAAGCTCAACGAGCACCGCGGACTGCGGTTCATGTACAGGATCCGGCCGGGCGCCGCCGGCGGGTTCAACCCGCTCGTGAACACCCGGGCCAAGCGGATGTACCAGGGGGCGAAGTACCTGGTCCGCCGGGACGGGATCATCGCCGCCGGCTCAGCCACCTGCCTGGTCTACTTCAAGGCAGACCCCACGTCCGAGCGTCCGGACACCTGCGGCTTCTTCAATCCCCTCTCGATGAAGGGGAAGACGATGCACAACGACAAGCTCGCCGTCGACGACGAGCCGGGCCTGATGCTGGCCGCATACCCGCTCCGCCCGACCAGCCGCGGCCACATCCACATCACCGGCCCGGACCCCGAGGACCCGGTGGCGATCCAGCCCAACTTCCTCGACACCGAGGCGGACCGCCGGATCCTGTCCAAGGTCGGCGGGCGCGTGCGCGAGCTGTTCGGCAACGGCCCGGTGGCCGACCTGATCACCGAGGAGCGCATCCCCGGCCCCGGCGTTCGGACCGAGGCCGACTTCGAGCAGGTCGGCCTGTTCCAGGGCGCCTCCGGCTACCACCCGCTGGGTAGCTGCGCGATGGGCCCGGGCTCAGACGACGTCGTCGACGAGCGCTTGCGCGTGCGGGGCACGACCGGGCTGCGGGTGGTCGACGCGTCGGTGTTCCCGCACCAGCCCTCGGGCAACACCTCGGCACCGACGCAGGCGCTGGCCTGGCACGCGGCGTCGCTGATCCTGGAGGACGCGTGACGGCGGTCCGCGGTCCCTACGCCGACGAGCTGCGGATCGGCCAGGTCTTCGACGACGCCCCCGCGCTCACGCTGACCGACGGACTGGTCGCCGCGCACCGCGCGATCGTGGGGAACCGGCTGCGGATCAGCCTCGATCAGGGGCTGGCCGTGGCCGTGGCGGGCGTCCGCGCGCTGGCGCCACCGGCCCTGGTGTGGGACGTCTCGATCGGGCAGTCCACCGCTGTGACGCAGCACGTCAAGGCCAACCTGTTCTACCGGGGGCTGTGTTTCCGCCGGTTCCCCGCGGTGGGCGACACCCTGTCCACGGTGACCACGGTCGAGGGGCTGCGGGAGAATCGCCGTCGCGAGGGGCGAGCGCCCACCGGCGTCGCCGCTCTGCACATCGTCACCACCGACCAGGCCGGCCGTACGGTGCTCGACTACTGGCGCTGCGCGATGCTGCCGCTCTCCTCGGCCGACGCCCGGGTCGAGCGCCAGGACAACCTCGACGCCGTCGGGCGGACGCCGTCCCGCGCCGAGCTGGGCGCGCCCGTGGCCGGTTGGAAGCTGGCGGCCTTCCGCGCGCGCGTGCCGGGGCCGCACTTCGCCGACCTGGAACCGGGCGCACGCTGGACGGTTGAGGGGTGCGACGTCGTCTCCAGCGCGCCCGAGCTGGCCCGGCTGACCGGCAACCTGGCTGCGGTGCACCACGACGCCGTGGCCGCCGGCGGGCGGCGGCTGGTCTACGGCGGGCACACCATCGCACTGGCGCTGCATCAGGTGACGCGGGCGCTGCCGGCGCTGGTCGCCGTGACCGGCTGGGACGGCTGCGACCACGTCGGCCCGGTGCACGAGGACGACGCGCTCGCCGCCACGGTGTCCGTCACCGGCCTGGAGCCGCTGCCGGGCGGTGGCGGGCTGGCCGACCTGCGGTGCCTGGTGGACTCCCGCGGCCCCGGCGGCGAGGTTCGGCCGGTGCTCGACTGGCGGTTCACCGCGGTGCTGGCGTGAACGCCGGCTCGGCCCGCAGCTTCCTGTTCGTGCCGGGCGACCGTCCGGAGCGGTTCGCCAAGGCCACCGGGAGCGGGGCGGACGCCGTCGTGCTGGACCTGGAGGACGCCGTCGCGCCCGCGGTCAAGGCGGCTGCGCTGGAGCACGTCGTCGCGTGGCTGGGCGCGGGGAACACCGCCGTCGTCCGCGTGAACGCCGCCGGGACTCCGACACACGACGCCGAGCTGGCCGCTCTGGCCGGCACCGGCGCCGTCGTCATGCTGCCCAAGACCGACTCGGCCGCCCAGGTCGCCGCGGTCCGTGCACGCGTCGGCGAGGTACTGGCCCTGGTGGAGACGCCGCGGGGCGTGACCGCAGCCGACGAGATCGCCGCCGCGGGTGTGGTCCGGCTGGCGCTCGGGACCGTCGACCTGGCTGCCGAGCTGGGCGTGGACCCGGCCTCGCCGTCTGCGTTCGCCTACAGTCGCGGCCGGCTGGTGATGGCCTCAGCCGCCGCGGGCCTGCCCGGCCCGGTCGACGGCGTCACCGTCCGCCTCGACGACCCGGCGGTGCTCGACGTCGACCTCGCCCATGCCCGGGAGCTGGGCCTGGGCGCCAAGCTGTGCATCCACCCCAAGCAGGTCGCCGCCGTCAACGCCGCGTTCTCGCCCTCGGCCGCCGAGCTGGCCTGGGCCGAGCGGATCGTCGTGGCGGCCGAGGCCTCGTCCTCGGGAGTTGTCGTCGTCGACGGCGCGATGGTCGACGCACCCGTGGTGACCCGGGCGCGTGGCATCCTCAGTCGCGCTTGACCTCGTCCTTCACGTGAAGGTGTCCTTCCACACGGCAACGCAACTCCTTCGGCGCGTGCCGTCCACAGGTCGCATTCATTCACCACCCGCACGCCAAAGCCCGGTCCCACCGGGCGGCGGAACCGGGCTCGGTCAGGGGCGGATCAGACGGTGGCGATGGACTCCCGGGCGGCGTCGTTCCAACGCTGCGACGGAGCCTTGACGTCTGCTGCGGGCGCGTCGAGGCCGAACTCGGCCGCCACAAGGGCGGTGTCGCCGCCCGGGATGGGCGCGCCGGCCGGGGCCGGCTCCGGGGCGGCCCCGAACTTCACGGCCGCGGCGGCCACCTCGATGCCCGCGGCCACGTCCGGGTCGGAAATCCGGATCCGCATTCTCCTGGCCACCGCCTGGGAGTGCGAGAAGGCCTCGTTGATCGACAGCACCATGGCCCCCGGCAGCCTGAGCGAGAAGTACAGCGCCTCCCATTCGGCCGCCGACCGCCTCAGGAAGCTCGGCTCGACCGCCGCGTACAGGGCTTCCTCGTGCTCCCGCCGCAACGGCTCGGTGGCGAACCGGGGGTCGTCGATCCACTCAGGGTGGTCCGCGGCCTGGCAGAACCGGGCCCAGAACTGCTGAGTGATGCAGATCGTGAACCAGCGGTCGTCGGCAGTGCGGAACACCCCGAACGGCAGCGAACCGCTGCCGCCCCGCCGTGGCTCGGGGAGGAACTCCTTGCCCACGGTGACCGCTTGCGGCGCCCGGTACGAGAGCAGGGCCACCTGGGCGTCCAGCAGGCTGACGTCCAAGCGCTGGCCGTGCCCCCGCAGCGAGCGCAGCCGCAAGGCGCCCAACGTGCCCAGCGCGGCGAACAGCGCGCCGGTCAGGCCGCCGATCGGGTTGCCCCAGCGGATCGGGACGTCCGGGCTGGTGTGGTCGACGGTGATGCTCATGCCACCACCGAGTGCCTGAATCGCGTTGTCGAAGGCCGGGAAGGCGCTCCACGGGCCGGTGTGGCCGAACCCCGTGATCGAGGTCTGGATGAGCTGGTCGTTCTTGCTCTGCAGCGACTCGAAGTCCAGGCCGAGCCGGTGGAGCACTCCCGGCCGGTAGTTGTCGAGCATGACGTCGGCCCGGGAGGCCAGGCCGAGCAGGAACTGGCGCCCCTCGGCGGTCTTCAGGTCGGCCACGACGCTGCGCTTGCCCCGGTTCAAGCCGGCCCGGAATGACGCCTCGCGGGTCACATCCGGGTAGGGCTCCATCACCTGGCCGAACGGCCGATCGACGCGGATCACGTCGGCCCCCAGGTCGGCCAGGAGTTGGGCGGCGAAGCCCTTGCTGGGCTCGTCGCCGTTCATCTCCAGGACGATCGTGCCCTCCAGGGCCCGCCCGATCTGACGGGAGACGTCCACCTCGGCTTCTGGCGCCCAGCGCTCGACCAGCGGCACACCACCACGGTCGTCGCCGCAGTGGATCACGTCGGCTGCGGCGAGGCGCCCCAGCTCCGCCGCGTCGAGTCCCAGCAGCGAGCTGAGCACCATCGCAGTGTCCGCCCCGGTCTGCCGGGGGGCCCGCCAGGTGGTGGAGTCGCTGAACTTGAGGGCGTCGCCCGCGACGGTGGCGGTGCGGCCGAACTCGTCGGTGACCTCCACCGACATGCCGCGGGCCCGTACCTGCGGGTGCTTGAAGACGTCGGCGACCCGGGTGACCTTGCCGCATACGACGCCGGCGTCCATGAGGTGCTCCTGCCACCAGTCCGCGGTGCGGGTACGGAACACCCCCTGCAGGAGCTCGACGAGCTCCTCACGGTGGGCGTGCCGCGCCGGCCCGGTGCTGAACCGATCGTCGGTCAGCAGGTCCGGCCGCTCCATGATCCGGGCCGCGGCCGGCCACATCCGCTGACTGATGCAGATCGCGACCCAGCCCTCGGCGCACTCGAAGTTGCCGAACGGCACGGTGCCCTGGCCACCCTCGAACGGCGACGGCAGCGGCTCCTGGCCGAAGCTCAGGGCCTGCGGCACCCGGTAGGTGTTGAGGGCGAGCATCACGTCGAGCATCGAGACGTCGACGTGCTGGCCCGCCCCCGTCCGGTCACGGTGGATCACCGCCGCGGTGACGCCGATCGCGCTGAAGACGCCGGCGAACAGGTCCCCGATCGGAATGCCCCAGCGCACCGGGGGGCGGTCCGGGTCCAGCCGGGTGTAGTTCATCGTGCCGCACATGGCCTGCACGATCGGGTCGTACGCGGGCATCGTGGCCCATGGCCCGTCGCCGCCGAAGCCGGTCAACGAGCAGGTGATGATCGACGGGTTGAACGGCAGCAACGACTCCCGGTCGATCCCGAGCCGCTTGGTGACGCCGGGCCGGAAGTTGTCGACGACGACGTCCGCTTGCGCCACCAGCCGGTGGACCAGGTCGCGGCCTTCGCCGGTCTTCAGGTTCAGGCTCACCGAGTGCTTGTTGCGGGACAGACCCCAGTTGAAGGCCTCGTCCTCGCTGAGGCGGGTCGGGTCGATCTCCGCCCTCGGCACGCCGTCCGGCAACGACTCGACGCGGATCACCTCCGCACCGAGATCGGCCAGCAGGAGCGAGCCGAAGGGACCGGAGACGACGCGGCACAGGTCGAGGACCCGCAGTCCGGAAAGAGGCGTGGACGGCCGGGTGTTCGGGACTTCCGATGGCACACTCATGATGAGAGGACGATAAGACGTTCCGAACTAAAACACAACTGCAAGCTTCTTTGCAGCATCATTAAGGCCTTGTAACGCCGACCAGCGAAGTGCCAGGTCACGGCGCACACCTGGCCCATTTGGCCGCCGACCCGCAGTGATCACTGTGGAGTACTATGATGTTTCTCGCTCAGCGCCCGCGGACTCCGCCGGCGACCAGGGCCACCACCTGGCTGCGGAAGGTGAGGTCCAGCTCAGCGAGGATCCGCTGGACGTGCGTGTCGACCGTCCGCGGGATCTCCCGGCCGCTCCCGCCGGTGGTCAGCAGCTCCGCGATCAGATGACCCGTCGCACCCGGCTCGACGCCGGACACGGCCGCTGTTCCGCCCCGTCGGCCTCCTCGCACCACGCCTCGATCGGCCCGGCCCCGCGCCGGGCGGCCGACCTGGTGGCGCGGGTCGCCGCCATCGCGCCGACCGCGGGGACGCCCGGGGCGCCGGCCACTGACCCGTCTTTCGTCTTCTTGTCGTGTCGCGTGTTGTGCGTCACCATACTTACAATGCGGTTTGATCCACATCGGCAACATGATTGGGAGTCCGATGACCGACCTCGCCCTGGACGACCTGCGGGCCCGTTACCGACGTGACTACGACCCCTACGCCAACAGGTCCATCGACGAGCAGCTCACCGAGCTGGCCGACCGCCGGACCGACAAGCCGGTCAGCTACTCCGCCCGCGGCAACGGCTGCTGGGTGCTGACCGACTACGACGACGTCTCCGATCTGCTGCGCCGCAACAACCGCGGTGTGGTCAGCTTCCCCAACGAGCCCGACGGGCTGAATCTCTCCGGCGCGCGCAAAGCTCAGATCCCGATCGAACTCGACGGCCCTGAGCACCGTCAGGTCCGCCAGGTGCTCGACCCGCAGTTCGCCCCCAAGAAGGTCGCCGAGCTCGAGGACCATCTGCGCGAGCAGTGCAACCGCCTGATCGACGCCTTCATCGAGGATGGCAAGGTGGACTTCGTCAAGATGTTCGCGGTGCCGTTCCCGGGCGCGACCGTCCTGGCCATCATGGGTTGGCCGGGCGAGGACCTGGAAATGATGAACGGCTGGGCCGACGTCCTGCTGCATGGCGTCCCCGGGGGTACCGAGGAGGAGAACAACGCCGCCCGCGGCCGAACGCACCAGGAGTTCGCCGCCTACATGGCGGAGAAGATCCCGCAGTGGCGGGCCGCCCCTCGCAACGACGACGTCATGTCGGTCATGCTCGACGCCGAGATCGGCGGGCAGAAGCTCACCGACGACCAGCTCTTCGACTTCTCCGTGCTGATGATGATGGCCGGTCTGGACACGGTGCAGAGCGTCCTGGCCCGCTGCGCGCGCTACTTCGCGCAGCGCCCGGACCAGTGGGACCGCATGTTCGAGGACGCGGAGCAGGTACCGACCGCGGTGGAGGAGCTGCTGCGCTGGGCCACCCCGCCGGTACCGACCCGCACGATCACGGACGAGCACCTGGAGATCCGCGGCATCAGGATTCCCAAGGGCGAGCGGGTGCACGCGCCGCTGGGCTCGGCCAACCGCGATCCGAAGTACTACCCCGACCCGGATGCGGTGATCTTCGACCGCCCGGCCAAGCCGCACCTGGCCTTCGGCGTCGGTACCCACCGATGCGTCGGGCTGCACCTGGCCCGGCTGGAGCTGCGGATCGCGTTCGAAGAGCTGCACCGCCGAATCCCCCGGTTCGAGCTCGACCCCGACGCACCCGCGCCGCATGAGCACCTCGGTCTGGCCTGGGGCGTCAACGACGTCCACCTGCGCTTCGCTCCTGGTCCGCGGGAACTGTCGTGAGTGCCCCGGCCGGGAAGCCGATCCAGGACACCCGGGAGCGGCTGCGCCGGGACTAGCCCCCATACGCAGACGTGCCGATGCGGACCCGGCTGGACGGCCTGGCGGTTCCTCTTATGGTGTTACCATAATTGCGCGATACCAAGAACACTAAAGCAACATTGGTGCCAGTGCAGGAGGACCTTCGTGTCGAAGTCGCAGTCCGCCGTCACCACGCTGGATGCCCTGGTCGTGGGGGCCGGCATCTCCGGCATCTATCAGCTCTACGCGCTCAACCAGCAGGGCGTGGACGTGCGGATGGTCGAAGCGGGTACCGGGGCGGGCGGCGTCTGGTTCTGGAACCGCTACCCCGGTGCTCGCTTCGACTCCGAGAGCTACACCTACGGCTACTTCTTCTCCCCCGAACTGATCGAGGAATGGGACTGGAGCGAGGAGTACGCCGGTCAGCCGGAGACCGAGCGCTACCTCAACCACGTCGTGGACCGGTTCGACCTTCGCCGGTTGATCACCTTCGAACAGCGGGTGGTCTCGGCCGTGTGGGACAGCGAGGCAGCACGGTGGACGGTGACGACGTCCTCCGGTGACGTCTGGAGGCCCCGCCACCTCGTCACCGCGCTCGGGATCCTGTCCGCGCCGGCCTTCCCCAGCGCCCCGGGGCTGGCGGACTTCCGCGGCGAATGGGCCCACACCGGGCTCTGGCCGGACGAGGGCATCGACTTCACCGGCAAGAAGGTGGCGGTGATCGGCACCGGCTCCAGCGGGGTCCAGATCGTCCCGCTGGTGGCCAGGGACGCCGGGCAGCTGGTGGTGTTCCAGCGCAGCCCCAACTGGTGCACGCCCATCAACAACTTCGCGATCACCCCGGAGCGGATGGCCGACATCCGCAGCCGGATCGGCGAGATCTGGGACGCCACCCAGCTGTCGCCGTCCGGCTCGATGCACCGGCCGATCATGGAGTCCTCGCTGGAGATGGCGGCCGACCAGCGGCGGGCCCACTTCGACCGCCTCTACGACTCCCCCGGCCTGATCATGGCGCTGGGCAACTTCCGCGACGTGGCCCTGGACAAGCGGGCCAACGACAACGTCACCGCCTACATCGCCGAGCGGATCCGGGCCCGGGTCCACGACCCCGAGCTGGCGGAGCGACTGATCCCGAAGGACCACGGCTTCGGGCAGAAGCGGCCGCCGCTGGAGAACGGCTACTACGAGGTCTTCAACGAGCCCCACGTCTCGCTGGTCTCCACCGGCGAGGAACCGATCGTCCGGTTCACCGAGACCGGGATCGAGACCGTCCACGGTCACTACGACCTGGACGTCATCGTCTTCGCCACCGGCTTCGAGGCGGTGGTCGGCTCCTACAACCGCATCGACATCCGCGGTCGCGACGGCGTGGCCCTGCGCGACCACTGGGAGGCAGGCCCCCGCACCTATCTCGGCCTCACCGTGGCCGGCTTCCCCAACCTGTTCCTGGTCGGCGGACCGCAGAGCGTCACCGGCGTGATCCCCCGGGCCACGGATTTCCAGGCCGACTGGGTGGCCGCCACGGTGGCCGGGATGCGGGAGCGCGGCGAGACCGTCGTGGAACCGGCCGAGGCCGCCGAGGACGAGTGGATCGACCACGTCAACGCCGGGATCGTCGGCACGATGCAGGAGACCGCCGAGTCCTGGGCGTTCGGTTCCAACGTGCCGGGCCGCAAGCGCGCCTACCTGCTCTACGCCGGAGGTCTCCCCCAGTACCGCGAGCGGGTCAAGGCGGCCACCGCCGACGGCTACCGCGGCTTCAAGTTCTCATCCTGATCCGGTCAACGACGAATGGAGAGGCACTAGATGAGCACCAGGGCAGCGATCCTTTGGGGCATCGGGGAGCAGTGGAGCGTCGAGGACGTCGAGCTCGCGGAGCCCGGGTTCGGGCAGGTGCGGGTCAAGGTCCACGCGACCGGCCTGTGCCACTCCGACGACCACGCGGTCACCGGCGACATGCCGACCCCGCTCCCCCTGGTCGGCGGGCACGAAGGTGCCGGCGTCGTCGAGGCGGTCGGGCCCGGCGTCACCCGCGTGGCGCCCGGCGACCACGTCGTCCTGATCTTCCAGCCGCCCTGCGGCTACTGCCGCAACTGCGCCCGCGGGCGGTCCAACCTGTGCCTCAACGCCTCGCTGCAGGACTACGGCGCCGCCAAGCCGTTCAAGGCCCGCGGCCAGGAGATCGCCGCCACCGGCGACCTGGGCACCTTCGCCGACGTCACGGTCGTCTCCGAGCGCTGTGTCGTGAAGATGGGCAAGGACATCCCGTTCAACGTGGCCTCCCTGCTTGGCTGTGCCGTCACCACCGGTTGGGGCGCAGCCGTGTACCTGGCTGAGGTCCAGCCCGGCGACAACGTCGTGGTGATCGGCAGCGGGGGTGTCGGCATCAACTCCGTGCAGGGCGCGAAGAACGCCGGCGCCAACCTCATCGTCGCGGTCGACACCGTCGAGCTGAAGCGTCAGAAGGCCCTCGAGTTCGGCGCCACCCACGCGGTCGCTTCGGTCGAGGAGGCCAAGGAACTGCTGGCCGAGAACACCAACGGCCGCATGGCTGACGCGGCGATCCTCTCGGTGGGCGTCGGCGACGCCAGCAAGCTGGGGCAGATCGTCGACCTCACCGGTCCGGCGGGCACCACGGTGGTCACGTCGGTCTCGCCGTTCGCCTCCACCACCGTCGAGCTCAACCTCGCGCTGTTCACGCTGAGCCAGAAGACCCTGCGCGGCAACGTCTACGGTGGCGTCCAGGTGCACCGGGACATCCCGCTGCTGCTCGACCTCTACCGCCAGGGCCACCTGAAGCTCGACGAGCTGATCACCAGGACCTACACCCTGGACCAGATCAACGAGGGTTACGCCGACATGCACGCGGGCAAGAACATCCGCGGCGTCATCGAGTTCTGAACCACAGCACAGAGACGAAGGGCCCGGCGGTGACCACCGGGCCCTTCTTCTGCGTGAGTTCGGTTCAGCGGGTCGGAGTGGCGGCCAGGTCGTCGGTGAGGTGCTTCAGGTAGAAGCCCATCCGCTTCGGCAGGCCCAGGAGGAGGACGCCGACCAGCCGGCCGTCCCTGCGGTAGCCGATCGCGGCCTCACCGGAGAGATCTCCTTCCAGCACCTCGACGTCGGTGGCCAGGGCGGGTTGGCCCAGGGCACGGATGCTCACGGAGGCCTGATCGGACCAGAACGTGGGCACGGTGCCGAACGGCTTCTCCGGAGGACGGCCGGTGAGGTCGCCGACCAGTGCGGCCGCGGCGTACAGGCTGGTGTCGACGGCGACCTGCCAGTGCTCGATGCGCCGAGGCGTTGCGTCGTAGCACGCGTTGGGGAACCGCGCGACGTCACCGACGCCGACCGTGCCCTTGCGGCCGCCGAGCCGGAGGAACTCGTCGCAGACGACGCCGTCGGCCAGGTCGAGTCCGTTACCGGCGAGCCATTCGGTGGCCGGCCGCGACCCGATCGCTTCGACGACGACGTCTGCCTCAAGCCGGGTGCCGTCCGACAGCACGACGCCGCCCTCGTCGACCGAGATGATGCCGGTGCCGAGATGGAAGTTCACACCGGCGGCGGCGTGCCGACGCCGCAGCTCCGCGCCGACGAGCGGCCCGAGCGGAGCCACCATGGGCAGCTCGTCGATCGCCACCACCGAGACGGCGCAGCCGCGGGAGAGCGCGGTACCCGCTACCTCGCAGCCGATGAACCCGGCACCGATCACGACCACCCGGGCGCCCGGACGCAGTCGTCCGCTGAGCGCCTGGGCATCGTCCAGCGTGCGCAGTACGGCCCTGCGGCCACCAAGGGATTCCGGCAGGCGCCGCGCGCGGACACCGGTGGCGGCCACCAGCCCTTGATATCGAAGCACGGCCCCATCGTCGAGGGTGACCGAGCACCCGTCGAGGTCGGAGGCGACAGCCCGACGCCCCAGCCGCCACTGCACAGGATGTTCGGAGTCGCGCCGACGGAGTTCGACGCTGGCGTGGTCACCGCCCTCGAGCAGCAGTTTCTTCGACAGCGGAGGACGTGTGTACGGCAGGTGAACCTCGTCGCCGACGATGGTCACCAGACCCTCCCACCCGTGACGGCGCAGCCCCTCAGCCGTGCGCAGGCCGGCCAGGCCGGCCCCGACCACGACGATTCCAGCGTCGTCGGCGACCATCGCCTCAGCCCTTTCGCGCCCGTGAGACCAGCTGGCCCACGATCACGTTGCGCTGGATCTCATTGGTGCCCTCGCCGACGATCATCAGGGGCGCGTCACGGAAGTAGCGCTCGACGTCGTACTCGGTCGAGTAGCCGTATCCGCCGTGCACGCGCACGGCGTCGAGGGCGATCTTCATCGCCGTCTCGGACGCGAACAGTTTGGCCATCCCGGCCTCCATGTCGACCCGGCGGCCGGCGTCGAACTCACGCGCTGCATAGAGCGTCAACTGACGCGCGGCCTCCAGGCTGGTGGCCATGTCGGCCAGCAGGTTCCCGACCGACTGGTGCTTCCAGATCGGCTTGCCGAAGGACTCGCGCGTCTGCGCATAGGACAGGGCATCCTCGTAAGCCGCCCGACCGACACCGAGCGCCCGCGCCGCGACCTGCAACCGACCCGTCTCCAGGCCCTTCATCATCTGTGCGAACCCGAGGCCGGGCACGCCTCCCAGGATGTTGCTCAGCGGAGCCCGGTAGTCGTCGAAGACCACCTCGCAGCTCTCAACGCCCTTGTAGCCGAGCTTGGGAAGGTCCCGCGAGACGGTCATCCCCTCCCCAGGCTCGACGAGCAGCACCGAGATGCCCTTCGAGGCCGGCTGCGCGGTCAGGTCGGTCTTGCACAGCAACGCGGTCAGCCCGGCCCGGCGGGCGTTGCTGATCCAGGTCTTGGCGCCGTTGACGCGGTACTCGCCGTCGACCTCTTTGGCACTTGTCCGCAGTGCCTGCAGGTCAGATCCGCCGTGCGGTTCGGTGAGCGCCATCGTCGCTCGGACCTCCCCCGTGGCCAGGCGCGGGAGCCAGGTGTCCTGCTGCTCCTGTGTACCGAACTGGTTGAGGAGCTTGCAGACCACCGTATGGCCGCCCATCGCGCCGGCCAGGCTCATCCAGCCACGGGCCAGCTCCTCGGTGACCAGGACGTAGCACTGCATGCTGACCGCGACGCCGCCGTACTCCTCGGGCACCGCGAGCCCGTAGACACCGAGCGCCTTCATCTGCTCGATCAGCGCCTCGGGGTACACGTTGTCGTGCTCCAGCTGCTGCACCACCGGCTTGACCTGCTTGTCGACGAAATCGGCGACGGTGCTGACGACGGCGCGCTCGTGCTCGTCGAGTGCTTCCAGGCGACCCATGGGTCTGTTCTCCTCCTGACGGTGTCGGTTCAGACAACGCCGGCGCCGTGCAGGCGGGCGATCGCATCGGGGCCAAGGCCGAGCTCGGCGAGCAGGGCGTCGGTGTGCTGGCCCAGGTCGGGCACGTTGCCCATCACCGGCTCGCTCCCGGCCAGCCCGATCGGGGGCAGCAGCGCCTGGAACTCCCCACCGGGGGCCTGCACCTTGCGCCACCGGTCCCGTTCCCGCAGCACCGGATGCTCCAGGAAGTCGGCGACCTGGTTGATCGGCGCGTTGGCGATACGCAGCTGGTCCAGGCGCTCGGCCGCCTCCTCGCTGGTGCGCCGGGCGAAGGCATCGGCGATGTACCCGTCGAGCTCGGCACGGTGCGCGACACGGTCGGCACCGGTGCGGAACCTGGGGTCATCGGCCAGCGCGGGATCGTCGAGGAACTGCGCGCAGAGCGCCCGCCACTCGACGTCGTTCTGGATCGAGAACAGGATCTCCCGTCCGTCCATGGCCGTGTAGGCGCCGTACGGCGCGATGGTGGCGTGGTGCGTGCCGAGTCGAGGCGGCTGGGACCCGGTGAACCCCGTGTAGTAGGCCGGCTGGCTCATCCACTCGGCCAGCGAGTCGAACAGCGAGACCTCGACCGGCTGCACCGCGCCGGTGGTAGCCCGGGCCAGCAGCGCCGTGAGAACGCCCGAGAAGGCGTACATCCCGGCCGCGATGTCAGCCACGGAAATGCCGACCCGTGCTCCCGAGTCCGGGACACCCGTGATCGAGACCAGGCCGGTCTGGCACTGCATGAGCAGGTCGTAGGCCTTTCGGTCGGCCCACGACCCGGTGCTTCCGTATCCGTTGACGGCGCAGCCGATCAATCTCGGATTGAGCGCGGCCAGTGCGTCGACGCCGAAGCCGAGCCGGTCCACCGCGCCCGGACCCAAATTGTGCACGAAGACATCAGCCCGGGCGAGCAGGTGTCGCAACACCTCGCGGCCCTCAGGAGCCTTGACGTCGAGGGTGAGTGACTCCTTGCCACGGTTGAGCCAGACGAAGTAGCTGGACAGCCCGTGGACGGCTCGGTCATACCCGCGGGCGAAGTCGCCACCTCCGGGCCGTTCGATCTTGATCACCCGGGCGCCGAGATCGGCCAGCTGCCGTGTCGCGAACGGAGCCGCCACGGCTTGTTCCAGGCCGACGACGGTGACGCCAGCAAGCGGTCGGGTGTCGAGCATGACCGCTACGCTACATCACTGTTGTGGTCTTATTGTGGTGTAGTAGCTCACTTCAACTCTTGGAGGAGTCCTGCTCAGGACCACCGACCCACGGTCCCGCTCCCGTGCGGTCTTCCCTGTGCTCGCGCTCGTCGTGATCGCGGTGAACCTGCCGCAGTCTGTCGTCGTTCCCGTGCTGTCGGGACTGCAGTCCGGCTACGACACCGACCAGGTCACCGCGACCTGGCTGATCACCGGCTTCCTGCTCTCCTCAGGCGTGGCGACTCCCCTGCTCGGGCGGCTCGGCGACAGCTACGGTCAACGCCGGATCCTCGCTGTGGTGCTCCTGGTGCTTGCGCTCGGCTGCCTCGGCTCCGCCCTGGCGCCCACCATCGGGTGGCAGATCGCCATGCGGGTCGTGCAGGGGATCAGCGGCGGCGCCGTTCCAGTCGCCTTCTCGGCGCTGCGGGCGGGAGTGCCCCCGGATCGACTCAGCTACGCAGCGGCGGTCCTGGCGACGGTGGGTTCCATCGCGTTCTCGGTCGGGATCGTGCTGGCCGGCCCGATCCTGGTCGGGATGGGTCGGACGGCGCTGTTCCTCCTCCCGATGGGTCTGGCGATGGTCGCCCTGGTCGGCGTGCTGCTGGTGCTGCCACCGTCCGGTTCGCAAGCTCCGGGCACCGGCCGGTTCGGCGTCCTGCCGGTGATCCTCTTCGCCGGCGCCCTGGTCTGCGCGTTGCTGGCGATCAGCCGGAGCAGCTTCCTGGGATGGACGTCGCCGATGGTTCTGGCCCTGGTCGGCGCAGGTCTCATCCTCGGCCTGGGCTGGTCTGCTCAGGAGCGGCGGGCGCGGGTGCCGTTCGTGGACCTGCGCATGATGCGCCTTCGAGGCGTCTGGACCGCGAACCTGGTGGCGTTCCTCGCCGGGGTCGGGCTGTTCGGGTGTGCGGCCGGGCTCCCGCGGCTGATCCAGGCACCGCCGGACAGCGGCGTCGGGATCGGTGCGAGGCTCTCGGAGGTGGGCCTGCTGATGTCGCCCATCGCGCTCGCGGCCTTCCTCACCAGCCTGTGCACCGCTCGGCTCTACCGCCTGTTCTCCTCCCGCAGCCTGCTCGTTGCGGGTGGCCTGATCAGCAGCGCGTCGTTCGCCGCAATGGCTGCCTGGAACGGCGAGTGGTGGATGATCGTCAGCTGGTGCGTCGTTCAGGGCGTCGGCAACGGGCTGATCCTCTCCACTGTCGCGGCCGTGGTCGTGGCCTCGGTACCCGCTGGTCAGACCGGAGTGGCGAACGGCATGAACACGAACATCAGGACGCTCGGTGGCTCACTCGGGGCGGCCACCACGGTAGCCATCCTGACGGCGTACGCGGGGCCGGCCGGTCTCGACGGGGTGGGTTACGTCGCCGTCTTCGTTGTGCTGGCGGCAGCCATGGCGCTCTCCGCCGGGGCGGCCCTGCTGATCCCCCACGACGGTGCTCAGACCCCCGGTCTGGAACCGGACCCGGTGGTCAGCGACGCCGGTCTGGCCGGGCCGACGACGACGCACCCGGCGGCGGGGTGATCCCAATGAGCCTTCCCGGGCCGTCTGTGGTCGTGCCAACATGGTAGCCGAACTCGATTAGGGGAGCATCCATGGAAGCCGGCAAGGAAGAGCGTCAGGGGCTTGTGCACGGCCTGCGGTGGGGACTGAAGAGGTCCTTCGTGGACTACGTCCGCCGGATGCCCGACGGCAAGGGGTCGGTAGGTGACGGCGCGGCGCCGGTCGGGACCGGGGACCTCTTCTACGAGCACGACGCCGGCAGGAGCGGTGCCGGGGTGTGGGCATTCCGCGGCGACGTCCGGTTCAGTGGGCACTTCGGCATGCTGTTCGTCCGCGTCGCCAATCCCTGGCTGGAGATCGACGGGAGCAGCGCGGTGCTGAGCATCGAGGATCCGCAGGCTCGGGAGGGCGCACCGCGCGTCCCGCTGGTGACGGGAACGCTGCAGCGTCTCGGCGACCACGACGGCACCGAGATCTGGGGCAGCGACGACGTTGCGCTGACGGCCGAAGGCGTCGCGCTGTTCAACGACGTCTACGCCGAAGGTGAGCCGTTCGAACCTCTGGTGGTCCAGCTCCCCCTGAGCCGGGCGAGCTGATCGTCGAGCATCGGTGCCACCACCCGGTCGCCCTGTCGCTTGTAATGCTCGCTTGTTATGCTCGCAGCGTTGTCGATACCTAATAGCGGGAGCGTCCGATGACTACCAGCGAGGGACCCCTTGGGCGCGCCCTGGTGATCGGCGGCAGCATCGCCGGCACCCTGGCCGCCGCCGCGGTGGCACCACACTTCGCCGAGGTGCTGCTGCTCGACCGGGACCAGCTGCCTGATGAACCCGTGTTCCGGAAGGGTGTACCGCAGGGCGCCCACTTCCACGCCTTGCTGGCGGCCGGGCGGCAAGCGATGGACGAGCTCCTGCCGGGCTTCTCCGAACACGCCTTCGCGATGGGCGCGGCCCGGCTGGACTCCGCCGGGGACGTAATGCGGCTGGACCGCGTCGGCTGGTCCCCGCGCTTCACGTCCACGCTCGAGTTCCTCATGGCCAGCCGGCCGTTGATCGAAAAGGCGCTGCGGGACAAGGCGGACGCGCTGCCCGGAGTTCGTTACGAGTCCGGCGTCGAGGTCACCGGCCTGGTGGCGCGGGGCGGACGGGTCACCGGGGTCCGCACCAGGAACGGCCGTGAGGTCGGCGCCGATCTGGTCATCGACGCCAGTGGCCGCTTCTCGCAGGCGGTGGAGTGGCTGAAAGAGCTGGGGTACCCGGCTCCGACCGAGGAGATCGTCAACGCCCACTGGGGCTACTCGTCGACCTTCCTGCGGGTGCCCGAGAACTGGTCACCCGGCTTCCAGGCCCTGGCCGTCACGCCCTTCGGGGAGGGCGCACTGAGCGCCGCCTCAGCCTCCCGCGCGATGGCGATGTGGGTGGTGGAGGGCGAACGCCGGTGGATCCTCACGGTGCAGGGATCGGCCGGTGACAACCCGCCGCGCAAGGAGGCGGCGCTGCGCGAGTTCGTCTCCTCGATCGGGGTCCCCGAACTCGACAAGGCCCTGGCCGACGTCGAGTTTCCCGAACCCATCTCGATGTGGCGCGACACCCGCAGCCGGCTCCGGGACTTCGCCGGGCAGCCGAACCGCCCCGAGGGCTTCCTGGTCGTGGGGGACGCCTGGATGGGCTTCAACCCGGTCTACGGCCAGGGCATGACCGCCGCCGCGCTCGAAACTCGAGATCTTCGCGACGAGTTGAGCGCCCACCTGGGCGCGACCGCCGGCGACCTGACCGGGCTGCCGGCGCGCTTCTACGCGAAGGCCGACGCCCTGATCAAGTACTGCTGGAACAGCTCGAACACGCTCGACCACCGGATCCCGGGCGTCGAGTACACCGTGGACGGCGAAGCGCGCCAGGTCGACCCGAGCTCGTCGGACTTCTCCGACCGCCTCGCCGCGTACATGGCGCAGGACCCGGAGCGCTACATCCGATACCGGGAGACCACCCAGCTGCTGCGCAGTCCCGAGTGGCTGGGCAGCGACGAGGTCGTCTCCGCCGTCAGGGCGAACTGGGACGAGCTCGGTCAGGCCGTCGTCCCTCGCTGACCCTCATGCCGGAGCCGGCGCGGAGCGGCCAGCTCCTCGATCGCTGCAGTGCACGCGTCGGGGTCGTCGAGCGGCACGTGGTGGAAGGCGCGCGGTACCCGCACCCGCGGCACCGCCGTCCGCAGCTTGCTCGCGACGTGGTCGACCACCTCCTCGTCGACCAGCTCACTGTGCTCGCCGTAGACGTAGCCGACGGGACAGCGCAACGACAGGAGGGCAGCCTCCACAATGTCGTCGGTGAAGAGTCGCCGAGTCTTGGGGTCGAGCTTCCAGCGCCAGCCCTGCTCGTCGTGGCGAAGACCGGCCCTCGCCACCCGGCGCAGGAGCGTGGGGTCGGCGACGGACCCCGCGGGACGCAGCCGGAAACTGCCCAGTGCCTCCTCTTCGCTGGCATACCACCGCGGCAGACGGTTCGGAGGAGGCAGCCGGCGGAGTGGTATCCGGGTGTCGACGAGCACCAGGCTCAGGATCCGGTCAGGTGCACGCGCCGCCGTACAGATCGCCACAAGGCCACCCATGCTGTGCCCCACCAGTGTCGCCGGCCCGGCTGCCGTCGCGTCGAGGACTCCGATGATGTCGTCCGCCCAGGCCTCACCGGTGTAGCTCCCCCGGTGGCCGCTGTCCCCGTGACCGCTGAGGTCCGGAACGATGACGTGGCGGCGGCGCGCGAGCCGCGGCGCTACTGCACTCCACCAGCCATGGTGCGCCGCGCCGCCGTGGACGAGGACGACCGGCTCCCCCTCCCGTGACCCCAGTTGCCGGAAGCGGATCGGGCACCCATCGACGATGACGGTCTCGATGGGTGCCGTGAACAAGTCCATCACATCCTGTCGCTCTCCGGTCCTGGCCAGATCACCCCGGCCATCACACCATCACGTGCGGTTCAGCCGTGGACCGCGGTGGTCGCGAGCCACGACTCGGGCACGGGATGACCGAACAACTGCGAGGCCGTACGGTACGCCATGTTGATGGCGTCGTCCCCCGGCAGTGCGGAGAAGCGGTCGGACAGCAGCTTCTGCGTGTCGGGCCAGGTCGAGTCCGAGTGTGGGTAGTCCGTCTCGACCATGATGTGGTCGCTGCCGATCATCTTGTACGCGTCGAGGTTCGACGGATTGTCGATCATGCAGAAGTAGAAGTGGTGCAGCAGCGTCTCGCTCGGACTGAGCTCGGACTTCCACTCGCTGTGCAGCTGGGCGCCCGAGTGGTCCATCATGTAGTCCAGCCGGTCGACCGCCATCGGAACCCAGCCGATCCCGCCCTCTGAGAGCGCCACCTTCAGGTTCGGGAACCGGGCCGGCACGCCGGAGAAGGTCCACTCGATGCCGGTGACCATCGACGACGCCGGGAACAGCGCGGCCAGCGTGTAGTCGAGCTTCGGGTCGAGGTTCCGCTCCCGGTTCGGGAGGGGATCCAGCACCCAGCCGGCCGCGCCGAGGTGGATGCACACGACCGTCTCGGTCTCCTCGAGCGCCTCGAGCACCGGGTACCAGTACGGGTCACCGATGCGCGGAAGCCCGAGGTGCTGCGGCAGGTCGGGCAGTGTCGCGGCCTTGAAGCCGCGCTCGGCGTTCCTTCGGATGTCAGCGGCGGCGACCGCTGGATCGGTGACCCACACCAGCTGCATCGGGATGATCCGGCCCGGGTGGGTGCCGGCGAGGTACTCCAGATGCCAGTCGTTGTATGCGCGGAGCGTCGCCAGACCGAGCTCCCGGTCCTTGCTCATCGACAGGACGCGACCGGCGAAACCGAACACGCCGGAGGGGAAGCATGTGTGCGCATAGACGCCGTCGATGTCCATGTCCGCCACGCGGGCATTGATGTCCCACGAACCACGGCGCATCTCGTCGTCACGCAACGGCGCCCGTGTCCAGCTGGACGGGTCGCGACCGGCGACGTTCTCCAGGCCGCTCTCAGCAAGCAGGTTGCCCTCGTACGACCACCACTGGGCACCGGACGCGTCCTCGATCCGCGCCGGTGCCCGCTCCTGCAGGTGGCTCGGCAGGCGACCGTCGAACAGGTCCGGCGGCTCGTGCAGATGGTCGTCGACGGAGATGACCGGGTAGACGCGCTCACGCGGTTCCGGATCGGGCAGGAGCATGGGATCAGGTCGGCTCATTGCACACCTCTCAGCGTTCGGTGATCGCCGGGTCCTCGTCGGCTACGCCACCACAGCAGGGACACACCAATGTCCATAGCATGTTACAATAATCGTCTAACATAGTAGTGACAAGAAATTCCATACTTGGGGTCGGGTGGGCGGCCGGATGTACGACGCGATCGTGGTTGGGGCAGGCATCAGCGGCATCTACCAGCTCTACCGGCTCCGGGAGGCCGGCCTGTCGGTATGCCTCTGCGAGGCCGGCTCCGGGGTGGGCGGCACCTGGTACTGGAACCGGTACCCGGGGGCTCGCTTCGACTCCGAGAGCTACAGCTACGGCTACTTCTTCTCCCGCGAGCTGTTCGAGGAGTGGCGCTGGAGCGAGGAGTTCGCCGCCCAGCCCGAGACCGAGCGCTACCTCAACCACGTCGTGGACCGGTTCGACCTGCGCCGCGACATCCACCTCGCGACGCGGATCACCGGGGCGGCGTACGACGAGGCCGACGCGGCCTGGCTCGTGACGACGGCGAACGGCGAAGAGCTGCGGGCACGGTTCCTGGTGAGCGCCGTCGGCCTGCTCTCGGAGCCGTACCTGCCGGCGATCCCCGGGCTGGCGGACTTCGCCGGCGTGTGGCACCACACCGCGCGCTGGCCACCCGAAGCCGTCGAGCTGAGCGGCCGGCGGGTCGCGGTGATCGGCACCGGATCGAGCGGCGTGCAGCTGATCCCGCACGCCGCCCGCGTCGCGGCCGAACTGGTGGTGTTCCAACGCACGGCCAACTGGTGCACACCGCTGAACAACCGGCCGCTGCCGGCGTCGCGGCACCGGGAGGTACGGCGGTCGTTCCACGACATCTACCGCGCCTGCCATGCGTCACCGGGCGGGTTCGTGCACCGGCCGCTGCCCCTGTCCGCACTGGAGGTCGACCCCGGCGAGCGGCTGGCGCACTTCCAGCACCTCTACGACAGCCCGGGCCTGACGATGCTTCTGGCGAACTTCCGCGACATCACGACCGACCAGAACGCCAACGCGGCGGTCACAGCGTTCCTGCGCGGGAAGATCCGCGACCGGGTGACCGACCCGGCCGTGGCCGAACTGCTCATCCCCGACGACCACACGTTCGGCATGAAGCGTCCGCCGCTGGAGGACGGCTACTACGAGGTGTTCAACCAGGATCACGTCACGCTGGTACCGCTGGCACGCGAGCCGATCCAGGCCTTCACCCGGCACGGGATCGCGACGACGAAACGCACCTACCCGGTGGACGTCGCCGTCTTCGCGACCGGCTTCGACGCCGTGACCGGCGCCATCACCCGAATCGACATCCGCGGGCGCGGGGGAGCGCGGCTCGCCCACCACTGGGCGGCCGGTCCGCGCACCCACCTCGGGCTGCAGAGTGCCGGCTTTCCCAACCTGTTCTTCGTCGGCGGCCCGCAGAGCACCACCGGGAACATCCCGCGGGCCACCGAGATCCAGGTCGACTGGGTCACCGCGTGCCTGCGGCACATGGCCGAGCACGGTCGCCGGTGGGTGGAACCCACCGCCGCGGCCGAAGCGGCGTGGCTGAGCCACGTGTCCTCCACGGTCCGTGGCACCGCGCTGGAGAACGCGACATCGTGGGCGTTCGGCTCCAACATCCCCGGCAAGGCGCGGGCGTACCAGCTGTATGCCGGCGGCATTCCCGCATACCGCGCGCACTGCGAGGCCGCCGTGGAGCGCGGCTACGAGGGGTTCACCTTCGGCTGAGCGTGGTGCCGGTCCGACCGGCACCTCCCGAGCCGCCGGACCCAGCCGGCCCGAAGACCGGCACGGCTGGATGGTCGCCCACGGCCTCGAACCTCGCCGTCACGGCGGCACCCATCGGGTCGTCGTCCTGGTCGAACCCGACCAGGGTGCTCAGCAACCGCACACCGCACGTCAGCTCGACCAATGCGACGTTGTAGGGCAGGCGGTCCTTGTGAGCCGGCGAGTACGCGCGGTGGTAGACCGCATAGGACCACACGGTGCCCGCCGGCTCCACCTCCTCCCAGCGGAATCCCCGGTCCAGGCACTCCGGGCAGACGCCGGCGGCCGGCCAGCGCAGGTACGCACAGCGGTCGCACCGCTGGAACACGAGCCGGCCCTCGGCCGCCTCGGACCAGAAGCGCGAGTCGTGCGGTACCTCGGGCGTGCCGTGCATGGTCAGGCCACCTCCGTACTCAGGATCGTGCTCGCGGCTTTCATGAAGCCGAACGTCGAGCAGTACTGCGCCGTGCGCAGCCCCTCGATCTGGCGTGGGCCGGCATCGCCGCGGAGCTGGCGGACCGCTTCGCAGAGATGCAGGAAGCCCCACATGTAGGCCTCGGACAGCTGTCCACCGTTGGTGTTGAGCGGCAGTTTCCCGCCGAACCCGACGTCGCCGCGGGCGAACGCCTCCCCGACGCCGCCGGCCTCGACGAAGCCGTAGTACTCGAGCATCTGCAGCACCCAGACGCTGGTCGGGTCCTGGATGTAGAGGGCATCGATGCCGTCCCGTCCGATGCCGGCGGCCGGGTACACGCGCTCGGCCACCTGCCGGATCCAGGGACGCATCCACTGGTCGGCGTTCTGCCGGTCCCGCAGGCCGGTCTGCTGGGCGATGCCCATGACGTGCACCGGCCGGCCGGTCAGCTCCCTGGCCCGGTCGGCCCGCGCGACGATCAGGCACGCGGCACCGTCGGAGATCATGCAGACGTCCGGCCGGCGCAGGGGCGCGACCAGGTACGGCATCTCCAGGTAGTCCTCCACCGTCAGCGGGTCACGGAAGATCGCGAGCGGGTTGTCGACCGCGTACGCCCGTTGCGATACCGCGATCCGTGCGAGGTCGGCCTCGGTCGTGCCGTACAGGTGCTGGTGCCGGCGGAAGGCCATCGCGGCCGGGCCGGCGACGTTGAGGAACCCGTAGACCGACGCCTCGTCCTGGCGCCCGAGCGGGTGGCTGAACCTGTTGCCGGCGCTGCGCTGGTTGGTGCCGTAGACGATCGCCACCACGCTCGCGAGCCCCGCGTCGATGACCGCACACGCCAGGTGCAGCGAGAAGTTGCAGGTTCCGTAGTCGAGCGTCGCGCTGTACGCCGGGTTCAGCCCGGCGAGCCGTCCGATCTCGGTGTCGATACCGAAGCCGCCGTACGACTTGCAGGTGATCAGGCCGTCGATCGCCGACTTGTCGATGCCGGACTCCGCCAGGGTGATGCACAGGCCCTCGACGGCAAGCTCGTCCGCGGAGAGGCCAGGGATCGTTCCCTGTGCCGAGTTCCCCGCGGCGACGATCGCGGTCCGGCCACGGATGGCGCCCCCGAGCGCCGCGCCGCCCATCAGATCGCTTCCTGCGCCGCGAGCTCGTCGACCTCGTCCGTGGACAGACCGAGCAGCTCGGCGTACACCTCGTAGTTGTGCTCGCCGTACGTCGGTGCGCCCCGGCCGACCCGACCGCCCGCGTACTGCGGGGTGTCGCCCATCTTCACCGAGGGTGCGGCAACGGGCCAGTGGCCGAAGTTCGTCGCGTCGAGCTCGGTGAGCCACTCCAGTGCCGCCAGTTGCGGGTCGTTCTCGACCCGGTCCCTGGTCGTCTGCGCGACCCCGGCCGCGACGCCGACGGCCTGCAGCCGTTCCATCAGGTCGAAGGACTCTTCGCCGGTGGTCCACGACTCGACCAGCTTGTCCAGCGCGGTACGGTGCGCCTGGCGCGCCTCGAGGGTACGGAAGTCCGTGTGGTCGAGCCATTCGGGATGGCCGGCCTCCTTGGCGAGGGCCACCCAGTCGTCGTCGCTCTGGCAGGTGATCGCGATCCAGCGGTCCTCGCCCCTGGTGCGGTAGAGCCCCTCGGGTGCGGCCTGCCCGTACGGCGAGCGGTTGCCCGCGCGGCGCCACTCGCGGCCGTTGACCTGGAAGTCGAGCGTCGGGACGGCGGTCATGAACAGGCCCACCTCGCTCTGCGAGGCGTCGATGGCCTGGCCCTGCCCCGTGACGTCATGGTGGTACACCGCGCTCAGGATCGCGAGCGCGAAACTGTAGGCGCCGAACCAGTCGAGGTAGGAGTAACCCCAGCCGGCCGGCGGGAACGGGTCGGGCAGGCCGCTCATCTCCGAGGTGCCCGCGAAGGCCTGGGCGACGGGGCCGATCGTGCGGAACCGGCCGTACACGCCCTTCGTGCCCATCCCCGACTGCTTCGCGTAGATGATGTCGTGCTTGATCTTGCGTAGCTCGTCGTAGCCGAGCCCCCAGCTCTCCATCACGCCGGGCGAGAAGCCCTCGGCGACGACCGTGCTCTCGCCGACGAGCCGGCGCGCGAGCTCCAGGCCTTTGGGGTGCTTGACGTTGATCGAGATGCCGCGCTTGCCGGGGTTCTTGTTGTTGTACTGTGCCCCGACCGGACCGCCGAGGTCGGCAGGCCAGCGGGACGGCACCGGACCGGTCGCCTTCTCCCGCGCCTCGCGGCCACCGACCGGGGCACCTCCCCGGCGCGGGTCGAGGTTCTTGTGCCACTCGACCTTGATGACGTCCGCGCCGAGCGAGGCCAGGAAGCGGGTCGCGCCCGCCGACGCCAGCATCCAGGTGAAGTCGAGGATCCGGATGCCCTGCAGGGCCCATGGCAGCCCGTGCACGGAGCGCGGCTGCGGTCCGGTGGACGCCACGCGCTCGATCACCCGTGGGCGCACGCTCAGGCGCAGGTCCCGGTCCTGGTCCAGCCGCGGCGCGGGCCGGTGGGCGCCCCAGGCGGTCCCGGTCGCGACCCACTTGCTGGACGGGTAGCGCAGGGAACGGCCGAGATCGGCGTGCTCCACCTCGCCGTACGTGCCGCGCTGGAGCCAGTGCTCGTCGTAGGCGTTCTCGTGCGGCTTGCGCACCGGGACCCACATCAGCCCGGCCTCCTGCGCCTCACGCCACGGCACGTCCTCGAAGAGGTAGCGCCGGATGGTGTGTTCGACCGCGTCCATGTTGCGGGCCGCGCCGCCCTCCATGCCCGGGAGCACGCGGGAGTCCTTCGTGCCGACCTCGTCGCTGCCGTCGCTGACGTCGCCGCCGAGGCCGTACCGGTCGAGGAACGGCTTGAGGAGCTTGGCGTTGCGGGTCGAGGCGAGGATCCAGCGACCGTCCTTGGTCTGGAAGATCGACCGGTGTAGCGAGACCTCCGGCGCGGAGTGCCGGCAGGTCTGGCGGTGGAAGGGCGTCCGCAGGCAGACCCAGGACATGAGGTCGCCCTCGGTGTTCTTCGCCACGGCCTCGTGGACGGCGCACGAGAGGTGCTGCCCGCGTCCGGTACGCCGGCGCGCCATCAGGGCGGCGATGATGGTGAACGCCAGCTGCTCGCCGGCGACCGCGTAGGAGTGGTCGAGCTGGGCCGCGATCGGCGGCAGGTCGTAGCGGCCGGAGGGGTCCGGGTCGTAGCCGTTGTTCATGACCTGGCCGCCGAGTGCCAGGTGGACGAGGTCCGACGCCTTCCAGTCCTTGCGCGGGCCCTCCTCCCCGAACGGCGTCATGCGGGCGTACACGAGGTGAGCGTGGCGGCCGCGCAGTTCGGCACTGCCGAGGCCGCGCCCGTCGAGGTAACCGAGGACGCTCGCGTCCAGGAGCACGTCGCTGCCGGCCACGAGATCCTCGAAGGCCGCCCGGTCGTCGCCGGTGTCGAGGTCGAGAACGATCGACTTCTTGCCGCGGTTGTAGGCCCAGAAGTGCAGCGAACGCTCGGGATCGGGCACATCATCGACGAACGGTGCCATCCGGCGGCTGGTGCTGCCCGCCGGCGGCTCGACCTTGATCACCTCGGCGCCGAGTCCGCCGAGCACGAGCCCGCAGTACTCACCGATCCGGTCGCCGAACTCGACGATCCGGACGCCGGCGAGCGCCCCCGGCTTCAGGTTGTCTTCCGATGCGTCCATCACGAACTCAGCTCTCTTCGGGGGTCGGAACGGCGGGCGGCGTCGGTCAGTTGCACGACGCGTTCATGCCGGGTCGCCGGCCGAGGACTGGGCGAGCACGTCACCGCTGCGGGCGGGGTACCGGTCGAAGTGGGCCAGGTCGAGCGTGGCGTACTGGTCGACGTGCCGCTGCCGGGTGAACGGCCAGATGATCGGCGTCCCGCCCTGGTCGGTGTACCAGTTGTCGCAGAGGGAGTACGTCGTGTCCGGCAGGGCGGCCCGGACGGTGTCGCAGAACTCGCGAGTCGCCCGCTCTGTCGGCGCCAGTGCGTGCCGGTCCTCCGCGATGACGCGCAGCAGCCGGATCAGGAAGCCGACCTCGTCGCGCAGGCAGGTCGGGATCGCGATCGAGTTGACCGGCGCGAACGGGCCGTTGAGCAGGAAGAAGTTCGGCATGTGCGGCAACGCAACGCCCCTGTAGGAGTAGACGCCCTCGTTCCAGACCGAGTCGACGGTCTTCCCGCCGGGTCCGACAACGTTCATCGGACGCATGTAGGCGTGGGTGTCGAAACCGGTCGCGTAGACGATCACGTCGAGCTCGTGCAGCTTGCCGTCCTGGTCGACGATCCCCTCCGGCTGGACTCGCCCCACGCCGCCGAAGACAGGTTCGACGTTCGGGAGCTGGACCACCCGGTAGTAGTCGGGCGACTTCGGGATGCGTTTGCAGCCCAGCGGCTCCTTCGGGGTGAGCTTCTCCCGAAGTGCCGGGTCCGGGATCTCCTCGCGCAGCGTACGGAGGAACCGCTCGTTCATCTCCTCGCGCTCGCGACCGGGCACGAGGCGCCAGGTCTCCGAACCGTCGGTCGTCAGCCGCAGCCGGGCCATGCGCCGGTCCCAGTAGCCGGCGAGGGCCGGGACGCGCAGCAGCAGCCGCTCGATCGCCGAGATCTTCGGGTTCTCCTTGATCTGGATCCACTGCGGCGTGCGGATGAAGTGCTTGACGTCGTGGCCGCGCTTGCCGAGCTCGCTCACGATCTGGATGCCGCTCGACCCGGTACCGACCACACCGATCCGCTGACCCTCGAGTTCGACGGCGTGGTTCCACTCCGAGGAGTGGAAGCTCGCGCCGGCGAAGGTGTCGGTGCCGGGGAACGCCGGGCGCTTGGGGACGTGCAGGAACCCGGTGGCGGCGACGACGACGTCGAAGTCCTCGGTGCCACCGTCGTGGGTCAGGGTCCAGGCGCCGTCATTCCAGGTCGCGGCCCGGACCTCGGTGTTGAACCGGATGTTCGGCTGGATGCCGCGCTCGCGGGCGAACTCGACGAGGTACCGGCGGATCTCCTCCCCCGGCGCGTAGCGCTTCGACCAGGAGTTCCTGCGCGCGAACGGGAACTCGTAACTGCGGGTGATGACGTCGACATGCAGGCCCGGGTACGTGTTGTCGTGCCAGGTGCCGCCGACGGCCGCGCGTTTCTCGAAGATCCGGTACGGGATGCCGGCCTCGGCGAGGTGGTGGGCGAGAAACAGCCCCGACATGCCCGCGCCAATGATGCCGACTCTCACCGGACGACCTCCGCTCCACCACAACGGTTCTCAACCATAGTTCTACCATAACTTGAAGACCGCCCAACGGTCCTCCGGCGGCGGGATCCGAGACGAACTTCATTGCGCAGCCGGCGACCGCACCCCGCACGCGCCGACGTCACCACAGATCGCAGGCAACAAGGCCGAGGTCGGACACCCGCACGCCACTGCGACCGAGCGGCCGGCAGCGCATTCCTGGCCATCATTGCATGACAACTGAAGCATCGTTAGCGTGTAGCTCATGAGTGACCAGGCATGGACTCCCGACCCGCTGCGAGTGCGGGAGCTGATCGATCGGCAGGACATCCTCGACTGCCTCCTGCGCTACACCCGCGGCGTCGACCGTCTCGACGAGGACCTGCTGCGCTCGGCGTATCACCCCGACGCGATCGACGACCACGGCATCTTCCGGGGCGGGGTCGAGGAGTTCATCCGGTGGGCGTTCGACGGCCACCGCAGGAACCACCACGGCGAGCAGCACTACGTCACCAACCACACCTGCGAGATCGACGGCGACGTCGCGCACACCGAGACCTACTTCGTCATGGTCGGGCAGAACACGGCGGGCACGCCGGTGACCCTGCACGGCGGCCGCTACATCGACCAGTTCGAGCGGCGCGACGGCACGTGGCGGATCGCCCACCGGGTGTCGATGCTCGAGTGGGTCGGCGGTGTCACCGAGCCCGATCTGGCACCGGTCGACCGCAAGCGCAACGGCACGATCGCACGCGATCGCACCGACACCTCCTACGATCGGCCGCTGCTCACCGAGGCCCGCCGCGAGGCCTGACCGCGCGCCGTCGCGAGGCCGCGGTCACCGGGTGCTGACCACCGTCGTCTTGAGCTGGGTGTAGTACAGCAGCGACTCGAAGCCCTTCTCGCGCCCGATACCGCTCGACTTGTACCCGCCGAACGGCGTCTCGATGCCGGTGCGGCCGCCGTTCACGATCACCTGGCCCGCGTCGAGGCGGGACGCGACCCGCAGCGCACGCGCGGAGTCCGCCGTCCACACGCTCGCCACGAGGCCGTACTCCGAGTCGTTCGCCAGCTCGACGGCCTCCGCCTCGGTCTCGAAGGGGGTCACCGCGAGGACCGGGCCGAAGACCTCTTCGCGGAAGATCCGCATGTCGCGGGTGACGTCCGCGTAGACGGTCGGCTCGACGTACCGGCCGGCCGCGAGCTCCCCCGTCACGGCGCGGCCGCCCGTGACCACGCGGGCTCCCTCGTCCTTGGCGACCTCGAAGTAGTCGACCACCTTCTCGAACTGGGCCTCGGTCGTCATGGGGGCCAGCCGTTCGCCCGGCGTGCGCGCGGCCATCGCCTCGCCGACACGGGCCAGGACCGCGTCGTACACGTCGGTCTGGACGAGCAGCCGGCTGAGCGCCGCGCACTGCTGGCCGGCGCCGGTGCAGATGGTGAGCGCGCTGTCGACGACGCGGTCGAGATCGGCGTCGGCGAACACCACGTTCGCGGACTTGCCGCCGAGTTCCAGGATGGTCGGGACCAGCCGCCGGGCGGCCGCCTCGGCCACGGTGCGGCCGGTCACCACCGACCCGGTGAAGGCCACCAGCCGAACGCCGGGGTGGTCGACCAGGGCCTTGCCTGCCTCGGTACCGGTGCCGAGCACGACGTTGACCACGCCCGGCGGTACACCGACCTCCTCGCAGAGCCGGGCGAGCATGACGGTGGTGCTGGACGTGAACTCCGACGGCTTCACCACCACGGTGTTGCCGGCCGCCAGGGCCGCGGCCATGCCGCGCGCGGCCTGGGTCAGCGGTCCGTTCCACGGTGTGATCATGCCGACGACGCCGTACGGCTCGCGACTGGTGAAGGCATGGTCGCCCGCGCCGAGGTTGATCGTCTCGCCGAAGAGGGCGCGCACGACGCCGCCGTAGTACTCGAAGTAGTCGGCCGCGACGTGCAGTCCGCCGCGCATCTCCGCCACGAGCTTCCCGGTCTCCTCGACCTCGACCGCGACGAACTCCTCCGCGCGGTCGCGCAGCCGCCGGGCCACCTCGGCGAGCAGCCGGCCGCGCTGCACGGGCGCCCGGTCCGCCCAGTCACGCGCCGCGGACCTCGCCGCCGCGACGGCCAGGGCAACGTGCTCGCGGCCGCCGAGCGTCACCCGCGCCACCGGTCTGCGGTCGAGCGGGCCCTCGACAAGGAGCGTCTCCTGAGCGTCCCGCGGGATCGACGTTCCCGAGATCCAGTGATCGAGCTCGCGCACCATGCCTGCCTCCAAAGACCGGTTCCGGGCGGCCCCGCCAGGGCCCCAAACGATCATGCAATCGACCACTACCATAATTAGAGCAGTGCTGACGGCGCCCATCTTTGATATAACACCATTGGAGGCGCGATCCCAAAGCGCCCCACACCAGAGCAACGCTTGCCGGAACGGAGACCAGGTGGACCAGCAGACCGAACGGCCGGCCCTCGACTCCGTCCGCGTCCTGGACGCCAGCACGGGCATCGCCGGCCCGGTGGCGGCCATGCTGCTCGGGGACTTCGGCGCACAGGTGATCCGCGTCCAGGAGCCCGGCGACTGGGCGGACGAGCTGCCCGGCGCGGTCGTGTGGCACCGCAACAAGACGATCGTCCCGCAATCCGAGGCGGCCGGGCTGGTCGCGTCGGCCGACGTCGTGCTGACATCCGACACCGCGACGGCCGAGGCGATCGGTCTGAGCCTGCGGCACGAGCCGCCGGCCGGGCTCGTCCACCTGCATCTGCCGGACTGGCACGAGGAACTCGACCTCGACCCGCTGACGCGGGACCGGATGGTGGCGGCCGACTACGGTGTGGCGCGACGGCAGACGTCGTTCGGCGGCGGGCCGATCGACTCGGTCTACCCGTTCCTCTCCTACATGCACGGAGCCTGGGGCGCGGCCTGCGGGATCGCCGCCCTGGTCGAGCGCGCCCGCGCCGGGCACGGCCAGCGGGTCGTCGTCGACGCGCTGCACGGCACCATGGTCGCCGCGATCACCACGATGATGGTGAGCCCGACCGAGCCGCTGCCGTCGACCACCGTCGGGCCGGGAGGGCCGAACCCGACGTTCGGCACGTACCGCTGCGCCGACGACGAGTGGCTGTTCCTCGGCGCACTGGGCTCGAAGTTCCAGGACATCGCCTTCGGGCTGCTCGGCACGACCGACATCCTGGACGACCCCCGGATCGCCGGCGTCCGCGAGCAGCTCTACGCACCGGGCAACCGCGACTGGGTGCGGGCCCGCCTGACCGAGGCATTCCTGCTGAAGCCGCGCGAGCAATGGCTCACGGCGCTCGCGGACGCCGGCTGCCCGGCGAGCCCGGTGGGCGACCGCGACGACTGGCTCGACCATCCCCAGGTCGCCGCGCTCGGGCAGCGGATGGAGCTCGACGACCCGGTGGTCGGACCGAGCCTCACCGTCGGTGTGCCGGTCGACCTTTCCCGTGGTGCCCGGCCGGTACACCGGGCTCGCACGTTCGCGTCGAGCGCGACGTGGCAGGAGCGGCCGGGCAACGAGACGCCTCCCGCGCAGGCGACGGCGACCTCCGGGGGCGGACCGCTCGGCGGGCTCCGCGTGCTCGACCTGGGCACGGTCCTGGCAGGCCCCTACTCCGGCATGCTGCTGGCCGCGCTCGGCGCCGACGTCGTCAAGGTCGAGACCGTCAAGGGCGACGAACTGCGAGTGCGCGGCTACGGCATCGCCCGCGGCCAGCGCGGCCTGGGGATCGACCTGCGCGACCCACAGGGGTACGACGCGTTCCTGCGACTGGTAGGCGCCAGCGACGTGGTGCTCGACAACTACCGGCCCGGCGTGCTGGAGCGGCTCCGCCTCGACGACGCGACGCTGCGGCGGGCGCAGCCGGACATCGTCACCACGTCGATCACCGGATACGGCGACAGCGGCCCGCTCGGCGGTCACCCGGGCTACGATCCGGTGGTCCAGGCCCTCGCCGGGATCATGCAGGGGCAGGGGGGCCCGGCCGAGCCGGTGTTCTCGACCCTGGCGATCAACGACGTGACGGTTGCCTGCCTCGCCGCCCTCGGTACCTGCGCGGCGCTCTACCAGCGCGCGGTGGGGCGGGGCGGCCAGCGCGTCTCGTCGTCCCTTGCGACCGCCGCCACCTTCATGCAGAGCGGCGAACTGGTCCGGTACGCCGGGCGCCCGCCGGCCGAGATCGGCGGCCGCGACCACCCCGGGCCCTCGGCACTGTCGCGCTTCTACCGCTGCACGGACGGCTGGGTACGCATCCACCTCCGCTCGGCACAGGACGCCGTTGCCGCCGGGCTGATCGGCGACGCCGCGGCGCCGGACGAGGAGCTGGCGGCGCGGCTCGAAAGGGCCCTGGGCGGGCTGACCCGGGACCGAGTTCGCGAGCTGGCCGCGTCCGCCGGTGGGGTGGCGACGCGCGCCCGCGACTACCGCGACCTCGTCTCCGACCCGCTCACGCATGCCGGCGGCCACATCTGCGAGCTGGTCTGGCCGGACGGCAACTCGACCTTCCTGCCGCATGAGCTCGCGACGTTCAGCCGGCGCCGCCGACCCGACATCATGACCGCGACCGGCCACGGGGAGTACAGCCGGGAGATCCTGGCCGCGGCCGGCCTGGACCGCGAGGAGATCGAGCAGCTGATCTCCTCGGGTGCGGTCGTGGTCGGCGAGCCGATGTACTCCGTCGTCGGCGTCGGCTACCGCTGAGCGGCGACGGGCGGGGTGGAAATGGGGCTTCGCCGCCTCTCCCGGCGAACAGTGGGCACGAAGAAAGGCGGGAGCCGCAGTGTCGCGACGTGACCAGATCCGAATGACGGCGGAAGAGGCCTACGCCTTCCTGGAGTCGCAGCGCTTCGGCGTGCTCGGCACGGTCGGACCCGACGGGGCACCGCACATGGTCAACGTCGGCTACCTCGTCGATGACCGGCGCATCGTGGTCACGTCCTTCGCGGCTGCGCAGAAGGTCAAGAACCTCGAGCGCGCAGCGGTCGCGACGTTCCTCGTCGAGATCCCCTGGCCGTACCATCAGATCCAGGGCGTCATGATCACGGGAAACACCAGGATCGTGTCCGATGTGGACACCGTTGTCGACGTCACCACGCGGATGCGGGCGAAGCACGCCGAGATGAGCGACCACCAAGGCACGCCGGAGATCGACATCGCGCGCCACGCCCCCAGGCGCGTCGCTGTCTACATCGAGCCGGTCCGCCTCCGCAGCTGGGACCACCGCCGCCTCGACGGGGTGTACTGAGACACCGTGACAACCACAGCAGAGCGTCAGTCCTGGTACCGCAACGGTCCCGAGCAAGTCGCCCCGACGGTCTTCAGGATCCCGATGCCGGTCGGTGTCAAGGAGCTGCACGCGGTCAACGTCTACGTCCTACGGGACAGCGACGGTGCCGTCGACCTCATCGACGCCGGAGACGCGAGCAGGGTCGACGTCGCCACGTTCGACGATGCGCTGCGCGGGATCGGCTCCCGTGTCGACGACGTACGTCGAGTGCTCGTGACACACGTGCATCCCGACCACTACACCCTGGCGCCGCCGATCCGGAGCCGTTCGCACGCCACGGTGCATCTGGGCAGCGGCGAACAGGAGAACGTCCGGCAGCTGAACCGGCTGCTGCGCGGTGAGCGGGAGGTGCAGATCGTCGCCGACCTCGAACGAGTCGGCGCCACCGCCCTTGCCGAGGAGCTCGATCCGTCGCGGCTCAGCGTGTCCCGGCGCGGCGACGTCCTCGAGGAACCGGACGTATGGACCGTCGACGGTGCTGAGATCCGCGCCGGGCAGGGCGTCGTGACCGCGATCGCCACGCCGGGGCACACCCGTGGACACCTCGTCTACCACGAGCGGGCACAGGGCCTCCACTTCAGCGGCGATCACGTGCTCCCGCACATCACGCCGTCCATCGGGTTCGAGTCCGCGCCCGTGAGCACCGCGCTCGGCGACTACCTCGACTCCCTGGGTCGCATGCTCACGCTGCCTGACGGCATGCTGCTGCCGGCCCATGGACCGACCTCGGCCTCGCTGCATGCCCGGACGCGCGAGCTGATCGAGCATCATGAGGTCCGTCTGGCCGACACCCTCGACGCGGTACGGGACCGCGGCTCCACCCCGTTCGAGGTCGCCCGCCGGCTCACCTGGACGAACCACGACCGGCCCTTCCGCGACCTGGACCCGTGGCACCGGTTCCTCGCCTCGACGGAGACCGCCGCCCATCTCGAGGTGCTCGTCCGCCGAGGGCTCCTCGAACGCGCTCCCAGCCGCGGTGGCGCAGACGTGTACCGACCAGCCGGAGGCGCCCATGTGGCTTGACCGCGACAGCGCTGTGCTGCGCACCGTCATCGAGCGCAACGCCGTCGAGCGCCCCAGCCGCCCTGTCATCGAATTCGACGACGGCGAGACCTGGACGAGCGTCCAGGTGATGACGGAGGCGTACCGGGCCGCCAACGTCCTGGCGTCGCACGGCATCCGACAGGGCGGCCGGGTCGGCATCATGCTGCCGAACGGGCCGGACTTCGTGCGCTCCTGGTTGGGCGCCCGCTGCCTGGGGGCCGCCATCATGCCCATGAACCCGGCGCTCAAGGGTCAGATGCTCGTCCACCCCCTGAGCCTGGCCGGGCCGGACGTGGTGGTGACCACGCCCGACCAGATGACCGCCCTCCGTGAGGAGTTCCACCCCTACCGGAAGCTCGAGGCCGCCGCTCTGCGCGAGGGAGTCGCTGAGGAACCGCCGTTACGGCGACCGATCGAGGTCACCGACCCGGAGGTGATCCTGATGACCTCCGGAACGACCGGACCTTCCAAGGTCTGGTCATCCACGGTCATGCAGGCGTCCACCACGGGGGCGTACGTCCGCGACGGGAACCTGACCGGGGCGGACCGGTTCCTGATCGACCTTCCCCTGTTTCACACAGCCGGTCTGGGAGTCACGGCGGGATGCATGCGCTCGGGCACCGTCGCGGTCATGCGCGCCCGCCCCTCCCTGTCCCGGTACTTCGAGATCGCGCGAGAGCTGGACGTGACCGCGGGCTTCCTCGTCGGGTCGATGTCCGCGAAGCTGCTCGCCACGCCGGAGACACCGGACGACCGCCGGCATCGCATGCGGGTCATGGTCGCCGCGCCGCTGCCGCCGGACCTGCCCAGGTTCGTCGAGCGGTTCGGCATCCCCCGGATCCTCACGTCCTTCGGCAGCACCGAGACCGGTGGGCCCATCGGGTCCGGCGCCGACACGAGACTGCCCACCGCTGGCTCCGCCGGGCGAGCGCGCCCCGGCTACGGCGACTACAAGCTGGTGGACGGCGACGGTGCGGAGGTCTCCGACGGTGCGGTCGGCGAGCTGCTGCTGCGACCATCACACCCCGCGGTGTTCGAGGGACACTACCTCAAGGATCCCGACGCCACCGCCCAGGCCTGGGAGGGCGGCTGGTTCCACACGGGCGACCTCTTCCGCAGGAACGCCGACGGGGAGTACTTCTGGGCCGGCCGGGACCGCGACACGATTCGCCGTCGCGGCGAGAACATCTCGAGCTTCGAGGTCGAGCGTGAGGTGCTCCTCGAGCCCGGGGTTTCCTCGGTCGCGTGCGTCGGTGTCGAGGCTGACGACGACGTGGGCGTCGAGGTCAAAGTCTTCATCCTTCCGGCCCCGGGCGTCACGAGCATCGACTTCGAGACGATGGCGAGCAGTCTCGCCCGGCGCATGCCGCACTACATGGTGCCGCGCTACTTCGAGCTGGTGGACGAGATGCCGGTGACGGCGACCCAGAAGGTGACCAAGCACGTCCTGCGGGAACGCGGCAACAGTCACCAGACCTGGGACCGCAAGTCCCGCTCATGAGGCGGTACCGCCGCCGAGTACCTCGGGCCAGCCGATCCAGGCCGCGAGCGCCCGGCCGGCAACCAGGGCCCGCTCTGCGTGGTCGAGCCGGGGCAGGTGGTTGACGAACACGTCGACGAGGTCCGGGTACGGCACCGGGAGGCGGGAGAGATCGGAGCCGAAGAAGACGCGCTCGGGGCCGAACGCTTCGACGAGCCGGTAGACCGCTTCCGCGATCGAGGGGAAGGGGTACGTCTCGCGCACGAAGCAGGGCAGGGCCGAGACCTTGACGGCGATGCCGGGATGCCTGGCCAGCGCCAGCAGCGGCTTGACCGCCTCCGGCAGCGGCAGCTCGTCGCTGTCGACGGCCGCGTGGTCGACGGTGACCTTGAGCCCAGGGAAGTCCTCCGCCAGCCGCTGGTACAGGGCGTACCGCCCCGGGGCATAGACACAGATCGGGATGCCGCAGGCCTGGGCTGTCGTGAAGAAGCCGCTGTCGACCGCGCCGGCGACCATGCCGTCGACGTCTCCGCGATTGAGCGACAGCCGGATCGCACGCATCCCTTCGACCTCGCGCCAGTGCGCGAGTTGCTCCACCTCGGCAGGGTCGGACGTGGGGAAGCGGCAGATCCCGCCGAAGCGGGTCGGCTGCGCCGCCGCCGTCTCGAGCACGTAGTCGTTGCGGGAACCCTCCCACGTCGGGCCCAGGATCAGGGCGCCGGAAACGCCGGCCGCATCCATGCGGCGCCGGACCTCGGGCACCTCGAGGGGTTCGGCGCGCTGGGGTTCGATCGCGTCGGCGGGCCACGGCCGCTCGGGCGTGGAGGCCTTCCAGACGTGGATCTGTGCATCGACGACGATCAGGTCCGATGAACCCACGGCGCGCCACTCCTCTCGTCTCGTCCCACGGCTCGCCTGTGAGGCAGTCCGCAGCGAGGTTGAACTTGTCTTGCTATTATGGAACACCATCGCAGCGCTCAAGCACAGAGCCGCGCGACTTCTCACGTTTCGTGAGCACACGACGGAAGGTACGAGCGCTCATGCCCCTGGACGAGACGTCCCGGCTCCGCATCCTGACCGCTCCGGGCGGTCCCTTTCCCCTCACCGAGCGGGTCGTCGACGGCATCCGGCTCGAGATGTTCGACCGTGACCCGAGGACGATGCGCGATGCGTTCCTCGCCACGCTCGCGCACGGGGACCGGCCGGCGGTCGTGTACGGAGACGAACGCTGGACCTACGCGGAGCAGTGGGACATCGTGGTCGCCCTGGCCCACGCGCTGCGTGACGATCTCGGGGTCGTCAAGGGCGACCATGTCGGCATCGCCATGCGGAACTACCCGGAGTTCGTCTTCGCGTTCTGGGCTCTGGAGCTGCTCGGCGCCGTGGTTGTCCCGTTCAACGGCTGGCTGAAGACCCCTGAGCTCGCGGATCTCGTCGCGGAGGCCAGGCCGACCGTGCTCTTCGCGGACCGCGAGCGCATCGCGCTCCTGCGGGACGTGGACCTCGCCGCAAGCGGTGTGCGCCGCGTCGTCGGAGTCCGTTGCGCAGCGAACGACGGTTCGTTCGTGGATTTCGCGGACCTGCTCACGGGGGTCGGCGCGTTCGTCGAGCCGCCCGCCTGCACGATCAGCCCCGACGATCCGTCGACCCTCCTGTTCACCTCGGGCACGACCGGACGCCCGAAGGGTGCCGTGCACACCCACCGCAACCACACGGCGTCCCTGCTGAACAAGTACATCCGCGCGGTGCGCATCATCCCGTCCACCGACGGCGGCGCGCCCCGGGTGGCCCCGCCCGCGCCCTCGGTCAAGCTGGTGACGTTTCCGTTCTTCCACGTCGCGGGGCTGAACACGCTCTACACGGCGGCGTACTCCGGACACGCATTGGTGCTGATGTACAAGTGGGACGCCGAAGAGGCCCTGCGGCTGATCGAGGCCGAGGGAGCGAACGAGCTGGCCGGGCCCCCGTTCGTGATCCAGACGTTCCTGGCCGCGGCGGCGACGACAACGCGCGACCTCGGCTCCCTGCGCATCCTCGGCATGGGCGGTTCCGCGGCACCGGTACGGCTGATCACGCAGATCGCGGACCGGTTCGGCACCGCCGTCACCCCGCGGACCGGATACGGCATGACCGAGACCACGTCCGGTGTCGTGTCGATCTCCGCGGCTGAGTTCGCCGCGCACCCCGACAGCGTCGGCCGTCCGCTTCCAACGGCCGAGGTCGCACTGCTCGGCGAGGACGGACAGGTGCTGGGCCAGGGCGAGGAGGGCGAGATCGCCATCCGCGGCCCTCAGGTCGTCAGCGGCTACTACCGGATGCCGGACTCCGAGGAGTTCCGCGACGGCTGGTTCCGCACCGGCGACCTCGGGCGGATCGACGAGGACGGTCTGATCTACATCGTGGGCCGCCTCAAGGACATCGTCATCCGCGGCGGCGAGAACATCAACTGCGCCGAGGTGGAGGCGGCGCTCAACGCGCACCCGGACGTCGTGGAGGCGGCCGCGTTCGGCGCACCGCACCCGACGCTCGGCGAGGAGCTCGTCGCCATCGTCCGGGTCCACGACGCCAGCACGGTCGAGCCCGACGAGCTGCGCTCGTTCCTCGCCGACCGGCTCGCCGGGTTCAAGGTCCCGGCCCGCATCGCGCTCTCGCGCTCGATGCTGCCGCGGACGCCGAGCGGCAAGATCGTCAAGCGTGACATCGCCCAGCAGATGCAGGTCGCGGGCATCCTCCAGCCTGCCGGTGGCGGCTGAGCCACCGTGTGTACGAGCGGGTGGGGCAGGCCGTGCGCTGACGACCGCCAGGTGCCGGGCCGCGTCGGCCCTGCCCCTGCACCTGCACCTACACCTGGACGAGCAGCTTCCCGAGGTGCCGGCCCTCGAGAAGGCTGACCAGGCCTGCGGGCGCCTGCTCCAGGCCTGGGAGCACCTCCTCGTGGTAGACGATCTCGGACGAGCGCACCCAGGCGCTCATCTCCTCCTCGAACCTCGGCCGCAGCTGCTCGTAGTCGCGGTACACGAAGCCCTGCACCGTGATGCTGCGGGTCAGGATGCCGGACATCAGCGCGGCGATGTCGCCGCCGCTGTCGGCACCGGTGGCGCTGTACGCCGAGGCCACGCCGCAGACCGGGACCCGGGCGTACCGGTTGAGCCGGGGCTCGACGGCCCGCCACACCTTGCCGCCGACGTTCTCGAAGTAGACGTCGACGCCGTCGGGCGTCGCCGCCGCGAGCTGGTCCTCGAAGTCCGGGGCGCGGTGGTCGACGGCAGCGTCGAAGCCGGCCTCTCGCAGCCAGGCGACCTTCCGCCCGCCGCCGGCGATCCCGACCGCACGGGCTCCCTTGATCCGCGCGAGCTGGCCGACGGTCGCCCCGACAGTACCGGTCGCCGCCGCGACGACCACGGTTTCCGTGGGCCGCGGCCGGCCGATCTCGAGGAGGCCCGCGTACGCCGTCAGCCCGGGCATGCCGAGCACGCCCAGCGCGGTCGACACTGCAGCGCGCGTCGGGTCGAGGCGGCGCACGGCGTCCGCCGGGGCCACGGCGTACCGCTGCCAACCGGTGGCCGCCGCGACGATGTCGCCGGGTCGCACGGCGGGATCCTCGCTGGCCACGACCTCGGCGACCGTACCGCCCTCCATCACGGCGCCGATCGGCACCGGGGGCGTGGACGAGCTGTGCGAGGCCGACGAGCCCATCCGCCCGCGCAGATAGGGGTCGAGCGACAGGTACACGGTGCGCAGCAGCACCTCGCCGGCACGCGGAGACGGCACCGGCACCGTCTCCACGGCGAAGTTGTCGGCGGTCGGCGCTCCGGAGGGCCGGCTGGCCAGCACGATCCGGGTGTTGAGATCCTCCACGCTCGCCTCCGGCTCAGGGAGCGATGCCGACGTATTTGACGTCGAGGTACTCCTCGATGCCCTCCGGGCCGCCCTCGCGCCCGAAGCCGGAGTGCTTCACGCCGCCGAACGGGGCAGCGGGGTTGGAGACGATCCCCTGGTTGACCCCGACCATCCCGAAGTCGAGTCGTTCGCACACCCGGATCACGCGGCTGACGTTGGCGGAGTACACGTAGGCCGCGAGGCCGTACATGGTGTCGTTGGCCATCTCGACGGCCTTCTCGTCGTCGGCGAACGTCGTGATGGGTGCCACCGGGCCGAAGATCTCCTCGCGGAACAGGTCGGCGTCCGCCGGTACGCCGGTCAGGACGGTCGGCTCGTAGAAGTACCCGGTGTCGCGGGTGGTCGACCCGCCGGTGACGACGGTGGCGCCCCGTGACGTCGCGTCGTGGACGAGGTCGGACACCTTGCGCAACTGCTGGCCGTCGATCAACGGGCCGACGGTCACGCCATCCTCGGTACCACGGCCGACGACCTCGCTCGCCATGCGCGCCGCGAACCTGGACGCGAAGTCGTCGGCCAGCGACTCGTGCACGATGAACCGGTTCGCAGCCGTGCAGGCCTCCCCCATGTTGCGCATCTTGGCGAGCATGGCGCCGTCGACGGCGGCGTCGAGATCGGCATCGGGGAACACCAGGAACGGGGCGTTCCCGCCGAGCTCCATCGACACCCGTAGCATCTGGTCGGCGGACTGCCGCACCAGGCCTTGTCCGATCGGGGTGGAGCCGGTGAAGGTCACCTTCCGCAGCCGCGGGTCGCTCATGAGCGCTCGCACCAGCTCACCGGTCCGCGTGGTGGTCACGACGTTGAGCACGCCCGAAGGTACGCCCACCTCCTGCAGCAGGCCGGCGAGCGCCAGCATGGTCAGCGGCGTCTGTCGCGCGGGCTTCACCACCATCGTGCAGCCCGCGGCGATGGCCGGTCCGATCTTCCGGGTCCCCATGGCGAGTGGGAAGTTCCACGGCGTGATCATGAGCGTCGGGCCGACGGGCTGCTTCATCGTCAGCAACCGTGTTGCGCCGTCCGGCGCGGTGGACCATCGACCGGCGATCCTGACAGCCTCCTCCGAGAACCAGCGCAGAAACTCGGCGCCGTAGGCGACCTCTCCCCTGGACTGCGCCAGGGGTTTGCCCATCTCGAGCGTCATGAGCAGCGCGAACTCCTCGGCGCGTTGGATGAGCAGTTCGTACGCCGCGCGCAGCAGCTCGCCGCGCATGCGAGGCGGCGTGGCCGCCCACTGCGTCTGCGCGCCGGCCGCCGCGTCGAGCGCCGCCAGCCCGTCGTCGACCGTGGCGTCAGCCACGTCCACCAGGGTCTTCGTCGTCGACGGATCTTCGACGGCGATGGCGGCGCCGGACGCGGACGCACGCCACGTCCCTGCGACGAACAGTCCCCGGGGGACGCGGTCCAGAACCGTCTGCTCGGTCACCATGCTGTCTCCTCCAAACGCGACAAGGGCCGGATCATTGCGCCTCGCTGCCCGGCTTCGCCTTCGCCAGTTCCTCGGTCAGGTGGCGAAGGTAGGTGCTGCTCTGCCGGGCCATGCCGAGCAGCACCACCCCGACGAGCGCGTCGTTGCTGTGGTAGCCGATGGCCGCCTCGCCGGTCAGGTCGCCTTCGAGGACCGCACAGCGGTCACCCAGCCTCGGCAGCCCGAACGCGCGGATGCGCACCACGCCCTGGTCGGACCAGAACGTCGGCACTGTGGTGAAGGGGCCCGGCGCCGGGGCGACCCCCTCGAGGTCGTGGACCAGCGTGGTCGCGGCGTGCGCCGCGGAGTCGGCCGCGACCTGCCAGTGCTCCACCCTGCGGGCATCGTCGCCGAAGAGTGGGTTGGGGAAGCGGGCGACGTCGCCGACGGCGACCACGCCCCGCCGGCCGCCCATCCGCAGCCAGCCGTCACAGCGGACCCCGTCCGTCAGGTCGAGATCGTTGCCGGCGAGCCACTCGGTCCTGGGGACGGAGCCGATGGCCTCCACGACGACGTCGGCGCGGAGCACGGACCCGTCGGCGAGCCGAACCCGTTCGCCGTCCACCCGTGCCACGCCGGTGCCCAGATGGAACTCGACCCCGGCCGCGGCATGCCGCCGACGCAGTTCGGTCCCGAGGAGACGGCCCAGCGGGGTCTGCATCGGCACGGCGTCCACGGCGACGACGGCCACCGCGCAGCCACGCACCGTGGCGGCCGCCGCGACCTCACAGCCGATGAATCCCGCCCCGATGACGACGACCCGCGTCCCCGGGGTCAGCCGGGCCGACACGGCAAGGGCGTCGTCGACCGTGCGGATCACCTGGCGTGGGCCTCCGACCGAGTCCGGCAGCCGCCGGGGACGGACGCCCGAGGCCGCCACCAGCCCGTCGTACCTCAGCGTGGTTCCGTCATCCAGCCGCAGCATGCGGTTCGCGAGGTCGCTGGCGACCACGCCGCGACCCAGCCGCCACTGCGTCTCGTGCTCGGACGGACGCATGCGCAGCGCAACATCGGCGTGCGTGCCCCCGTCGATGAGCAGCTTCTTCGACAGCGGAGGGCGGGTGTACGGCATGTGGGTCTCCTCACCCACCACGACGACCCGTTCCTGCCAGCCCTGCCGGCGCAGCGCCTCGAGCGTCCGCAGCCCGGCGAGCCCGGCTCCCACCACGGCGATCACGCGCTGGTTGTCGTTCGAGCCCGCCATGCGGATCCCCTCTGTGCTGCGCTCCACGAAGCGGGCCGCCCGGCCCCCATGTATTGCCGTAGCCTAGTTATGTCGTGACATAATACAGCCACAACAGCAGAGCGCAGTGGTCGTAGTATCGGATGGTTCCGAGGCGGCTTCGCCAGGCGCGGAGGGGTGCAAGGCATGACAGACCTACGGGCGCTACAGGACAGGTTCGAGATCCTGGACCTGTACTCGAACTACGCGATCGGCATGGACCGAGGCGACCGCGCCCGGTTCGCGTCCGTCTGGTCCGAGGACGCGGTGTGGCTCTGTGCCGAGCTGCGTCTGGAACTCGTCGGCAAAGCAGCCATTCTGGCGTACTACGACAGCCGGCCGGGGAGGGCTCCGTCAACTCCGGACCGCGGCGGCAACCTGCGACTCGCCGGCAACCACGTCATCGAGGTCCACGGCGACACCGCTTCGGGGCTTGCCGAGTTCGTCGCCTACCGCTTCACCGGTTCGAGCATGCACCCGTACACGATGGGCCATTACGAGGACGTGTTCGTCCGCGACGAGACCGGTTGGCGCCTGCGGCGGCGTGACATGGTGGTCTGCCCGGTCCAGGCGGCACCCTGATCTTCCTGGGCGCCGATGTTCAGCTCGACGCTTGTTGTGCGGCGAACAGGACGGCGACCTGGGTGCGCGAGGTGAAGTTGAGCTTCATCAAGATGTGCTCGACGTGGGAGTCGACCGTTCGCGCCGCGATCACCAGCTCCGCGGCGATGTCCTTGTTGCTCTTGCCACTGGCGACGAGTTGTGCGACCTCGCGTTCACGTGGGGTCAGCGGCAGATCCGCCGCAGGCCCGGTCGTCGTTGCCGGTTCGGTGGTCTTCTCGCCCAGCGCGTAGGCGACGAGTTCGTCGATGGTGAGCCGCCACCCGTGCTCCACGGCAGCGTCGAAGGCGCGCCGGCCGAGCGCTTCGCGGGCCTGGCCCAGGTACCGGTGGTGCCACTCGAGCAGGCCCTTGCTGCCGCCCAGCAGCGGACCGACCTCGTCGGACCTGGTCTCGCACGCCGAGAGCAGCCGTGCTGCGCGCTCGGCGTCGCCGCCGGCAAGGGTTGCCCAGGCGAGGATCTCGACGGCCCAGATCATGCCGTGCTCGGTCTCGATCTCGCGCTTGCCGGCGAGTCCGGCCTTGACCAGTACCACCGCGTCGGGTATGCGCTCGTCCAGCAGCGCCGCCAGCCCGAGGAACACCGAGCACCACGACCGCAGCAGATGCTCGCCCTGCCCGGCACACAGCGCCTGTGCCTCCTCGAGAACGGCCACGGCACGGTCCACCTGGCCGCAGTAGCACAACGCCAGACCGAGCTTGAGACACGCGTCGGCCAGGTGCGGGTTGATGCCGCCCAGCCGGCGTTCCAGCCGGACCCCCTCTTCGAGGTGGGCAATGGCCTCCTCGATCCGGCCCTCGAACAGCTCGGCGACGCCACGACTCACGGTGGCATGGGCGATGCTGGCCTCGTCATGGAACAGTGGGGCCAGCTGAACGCACTGGCCGAGCAGTGCCCGGGCGGCCGACGTTTCGCCGCCGACGGCAGCGAAGAAGCCGTTGGTCCACAATGCGGGGACGCGTTCCGGGGCCGGCTCGTCATCGGCGGCGAGCAGCCGGCCGAGCCAGTGCCGCCCCTCGCCTGGACGACCACTGCCGATCCAGAAGCCAAACAGCGCGCTGGCCATGCGCAACCCGACGCGGATCTGACCGGGCTCGGTGAGGCAGAACTCCAGTGCTGCCCGTACGTTGGCCTGGTCGTCGAGCACCCGACCGAGCAATGCCTGCTGGTCCGGGCCGAACCAGCCGGTCTCGACAGCGGTGGCGAGCCCGGCGAAGTGGCGCAGGTAGGCCCGGCGCACGGCTTGCTCCTGGCCACGGGCACGGAGAAGGTCCTCGCCGTAGTGCCGGACCGTCTCGAGCATTCGGTACCGCCGGCCGTCGAGCCGGACGACGGACTTGTCGACCAGCTCCGCCAACGCGGGCCACACGTCGTCGACCTGGAGATCCTTGCCGGCGCAGATGTGCTCGATGGCGTCGAGATCCGCGCCGCCGCGGAACACCGACATCCTCGCCCACAGGGTTCTCGCGCGTGAGGAACACAGCTCGTAGCTGTAGTCCATGGTGGCGCGCAGGGTCTGCTGCCTCGACGGAGCGGTACGGTTGCCTGACTCCAGCGTCAGTGGGCTGCTCACCTGCATCGACAGGGCTTCGATCGGGAGCCAGCGCGTGCTGGCCGCCGCGAGCTCGATCGCCAGCGGCAGGCCGTCCAGACGCCGGCACAGCTCGATCACCGCCTGCTCGTCTGCCTCAGGAACAGCGAAGTCGGGGTTGAGCATCGAGGCCCGCTCCACGAACAGGGCAACGGCGTCGTACCGCTGGGCCGCTCCGGGGCGCGGCCCCTCGCTGGGCTCCGGCAGCGACAGCGGCGGCACCGGGAACAGCGCCTCGCCCTCGATGCGCAGGGGTTCACGGCTGGTGGCCATCACGCGCAGGTTCGGACAGTGCCGCAGGAGCGCTGTCGTCACACCCGCACATGCCAGGGCAAGATGTTCGCAATTGTCCAGAACCAGTAGCATCTGCCGATCGCCGACGTGCTTGACCAGCTCCGCGATCGCAGCGCTGGCGGGGCCCGGCGTTCCGAACGTCGACATGATGGTCGAGACGAGCAGGTCGGGCTGCGTCAGCTCCGCCAGGGGCACCAGCCATACCCCGTCTCGAAACGGCGGCTGCGCACTGCGGGCCACATGCAGTGCGAGCCTGGTCTTGCCGACCCCTCCGGGCCCGGTCAATGTGACCAGCCGGGACCGCGACAGCAGCCGCTTGACCCCCACGGCCTCTGATCGTCGCCCGACCAGGCTGGTGACCTCCGCCGGCAGATTCCCGACCCCGCGCGACGCTCCACGAACCATACAAACCGCCTCGCCCCGGCCACATCCACGGTGATGGTGCAAGCAGCGACCACCGAGCAGATCCGCGCTCATCCTAAGCCGTGATCAGCGCGATTGGGCAGGTAGAAAGGGGCACGGCTTGCCGCACCGGACCCACCGGCGGCACTGCGTCACGTTCCGAACACACTGTGACGCAATCCACGTCGGTACCGGCATCGGTAGTTCTACGCATGCCTCCGGAGGCCCGTTCGTCGAGCCTTAGCAATCACGTAACAAGGACGACACAGGAGCGAACCGTGACGGATCGGGACAGGGATGTTGGACACCGAGCTCCGGAATGCCCCGAAGGCCGGCACCCGGTGGGTTCCCCGAACGGCGCCATCGAGACACTGATCGAACTCGCCAGGCACGTAGCGTCCATCATCCCGCTTCCCGGCGAGCCACTGCACGGCGACGCCCCTTCGAGGCGGGCCTGGGCGGATCTCATGCTCGACGCCGGCTCCGGTATCGCCGCCGCCGCCAGGTTCGATGGCGACCTCCTGCGCCGAGCGGTCGGTGTCGAGCACAACGGTGGTGTCGATCCGATCTCGCGGACCCTGCTCGAGGTTGCCCTGATCGTGGCCGCTCCGTCGACGCCACACGTCCGCAGTCGCGGCAGAGGGCTCCGCACGGCCGTCACCCGCGGCTGCCGGGTCCACCCGCAGCTACCCGGCGGCGGCTGACAGCTGCACGCCTACGGATGCTCGGGCCAGCGCAGCCGCTTGTACACAGGGTCATTGCGATCGCGCGTGCCCTCGAAGTGGCCTGCCGAGGCCGGCGCGTTCGTCGACGGATGGGTCCCGCGGTAGTCCATGACCACGCGTCGGTAGGTGAGCAGCCACTTGCCGTCGATCCGCTGGCAGTAGTCGAGGTACCGGCCGAACGAACGCACCAGGGACGACTCCTCGGACTGCATGTAGAAGTCGAAGTACGTCTCGCCGAACGCCTCGTCGCCCTCGACGTCCCAGATCGACTGGCCGAGCAGGTGGTACAGAAAGGGCGACGCGTTCGTGAAGTCGGAGTTGCAGATGTACTCCGCGAACTCCACGCCGCTGCCCCGGAACCGTCCGTGGTCGTCGAACGACTTCTCCGCGTAGCAGGCGACGATCGCGTCGCGGTCGGTCCGGTCGACGGCGCGCGCGATGCGTGCGACGAGCTCGGTCAGCTCCATCTTGTCCGCGACCGTGTCGGCAGTGCTCATGTCCGTCCTTTCGGGGTGTCAGATGACGCCTTCCCACGCCAGGCGGCAGGCCTGATGGCGCTCCCAAATTGTGTTACGGACAACGTATCAGCATTACTCTGTAATGGTCCAGGACCACATTGCCCTGCGCGGCTCGCCTCCCGGCCGACCGGCGCGGCGCTGGATCACGGCACGGCGAACTCCCGGCGCGCTGCCCATAATGGTCTTCAGCGCCCGCGCGCTATATGGTGTTTGATAATTGTGTTGGTGTTCGACCACCGGGTGATCTCGTGCCCGTGGGCCACCAGAAGGAGTTCCTCAACCGTGGCGCGGATGAGCCCCGGACCGCGTTCCTCGGGCCGGCGTGGTGGCCGGCAAGGTACTGACCATCGCGGAGGTCTTCGACCACCCACAGGTCCCGGCCCGTGGCATGGCCGTGGACCCACTCAGCTTCAGCGACCCCGGTACATCGCGGAGTGGGAGGCGGCCTTCGTCGCCAGCAAGCTCCATGGCGCGGTCGTGGCGGACCCGCGCACGGCATTCAGGCATGAACAGGCACCGGCCCGCGCGATGCGGGAGCAGAGGTCGCCGGCTTCTCCATCAAGCGCTCCGCGGCGGACTACGTTCCGGCCGCGGCCGCGCCGGCCCCCGGGCAGACACTGCCCGCATCACGCGCGAAATCGGGTGACCCTGGAGGCCGCCTCGCAGCGCTCCGAGCCCCAGCCAACGCCGCTCACTCCGGCCCCACTCCACGCGGGACCCTGGGCCGCCGCGGCGCCGCTCAGCGGTCGCTGGTGGCCGCCTGCTGCACCGACGCTCCGCCAAGGAGCTCGTCGAGCTTGGCCCGCGCCTGCTCGAGCCGCTGCGCGTAGTCGTTGCGCTCGGCGGCGATCCGGTCACGGTCGGCCTTCAACGTCTCGACGTTGCGCTCGGCGGGCGGCGCCGGCGGGACGTTCTGGGTCATGGCGAAGCTCCAGAACTCGCGCACCACCGCGCGGGCGAGCCGGTCGTAGTCGATGACGACGTTGCCGGCACCGGCCGGGACGACGGCGGCGTCGACGGCGGGCGCCGCCTGCGTCACCGGCGCGACGGCGGCGGCGTCGATCGCGGGCCCCGCGTCGATCCGGTAGGTCCGCTTGCCCCGAATGTCCCGGACGATCTCGCCTTCCCGGTCCATGGCGGCGATGAGCTGGATGAAGGCCACCTGGGACCCCTCGTAGTCGATGGCGTCCTTCAGCACGCTGGTCGCGTAGCCCGACGGATCCTCGATGGGACCGGCGGACACCAGGTAACGACGGATGCGCGTCCGGGCGGTGCGATCGCGAGCCACGGTGTCCACCCACTCCAAACTGTGTTCGTGCTCCGTTGACGGCGGGCCACAATCGTCGTCAGTCCTGTGGACCTGGCCCGCTCTCTTCGCCAACCACTATAGCGCACCCACAAGTTGTGGGCGCGCTATCAGTCGAGTTGTTTGGGTGTTCTTACCTTGGGGTGTTCTTACCTTGGGGGTGTTCTTAGCTTGGGGGCTCTGCTGGTCAGTCCGTCCGACGGGCCGCGACCGACGTCGGGGTGAGCTCCACTGCGACGGTCGGCGTGCGACGAACCGCGCCGGGGTGTCGTGGCGCCCGGCGGCCGATCGCCGGACGTCGCGGTGAGAGCAGCGTCAGGGCGTGCACGCATGCGGGTTGGTGCTGTGACGGGCGAGCGGTCGCGGCGAGCGCGAGCAGGGTCTGCCATGTAACGCGGGAGTATCGGCTGAGTCCCGCGTGTGACGCGGGGATGTCGAGACCACGCAGGTCGGCGACGGCGGCGATCCTCGCCGCGGTCGACAGGACGAGGTCGCGCCAGGCCCGGTAGCCGTCCGCGTCGCCGGCGCGGGGAGGCTCGGGGAGCAGGTCTGCCGCACGTCTGGCTAGTTCGGTCGCGTCATGCACGTTCAGCATTTCGATCCTCCCGAGCCTTCTTGTGTTACTCCCGTCACGACACCGTAGGCGCTCCGTCGAGCGTCGTCAAGCGACGCTATTGACGCGACCGCGATACACTTCTCGGCACTATGACCAGCCCCGACGAACACAAGATCTCCGAGGCGTTGGAGCGCCTGGCCCTGGCCCTCGGCGAGAGCGGCGCTGTGCCCGTCGCGGAGCTGGTCCGGGCGCTGGAGCGCGCCGCCGAGCGGCTGCGGACCCGAACCGTCAACGTCGAGCTCCCAACCGATCTGGTCACCCAGGCGGAGGCCTCGCGGGCCATCGGTGTGAGCCGTCAGGCCGTCAACCAGTGGGTACGCAGCGGTGTACTGCCTTCCTACGTCCGCGGTGGCGCCCCCGAGGTCTCGCTGTCCGAGGTGGCCATCGCGGCGAATCGGCGCTCGCGGGAGGTGCCCTTCTCCAACACCCGCCGGCGAGAGCTGACCGACTTCCTCGCACTGATCGAGAAGGGCCCCACCGGCCGAGTCGCGCGTGACATCCGCGACGCCATCGAGGACGAGTCGTTCTCGGGCCGCTCGCAGGACCAGTCCCGCGTGCTGCGCGAGTTCGTCATCGCGTCGATGGGGATCGGCGACGAGCAGCACGAGTTCAACGCCGCGGGCGTCAAGCTGCTGGCGGACCTGGATCCCCGATTCGAGGTCGACCGGGCCGGCGCGTTCGGTCAGCTGGCGGACTCGCTGGGTCTGCTGGTGAGGTCCGCGCAGGGTGCGGTCGGGTTCGACTCCCCGGCGACGGCGATCCTGAGCCTGCTCGGGGCCGCGACCATCGGCGCGCTCTACGAGGGCGACGACGCGGACGCGGGCCGGGCAATCGCACACGCCGCCGCCGAGGTGTGGGGGGTCGAGTGGCCGATCCGGCTGCACGATGCGGCATTCCACGTCGGGCAGCTGCGGCCCACTCCCCTGACGCGGTACACGGCCTCGCTGACGTATCTGGACAAGAACCGCTTCCTCCGCCAGGCACAGTCGTCCGGCGTGACGATCGCCTACGCGCGTGGGCCGGGGGTCATCCTCCCCCAGCGCTTCTACGGCGGGCCGGTCCTGCGGGACATCCTGGCGAATCGCCGGGATGCATCGGCGCCCTGGCGGTTCTCGAAGAAGTCTGCCGCGATCGGCCGGCCGGCAAAGCTCCCCAGCGGCGAGAGCCCGTTCCGTGCCTTCTACTACGAGTACGGACTGCTGGACAGCACGATCCACGGCATCCGGCGCTCCTGCTACTCCGCCACCGACGCCCGGCACGAGCTCCAGACGTACGCACACTCGCTGTCGGCGCGGGAACGCAAGACCTATCTGCAGACCGCCGTCGAGACGCTGGCCCGGACGCTGAGCCAGCCGCACATCGAGCTCGCCGCGATCGACGAGCGGGACCGGTTCGACTGGTGGAAGGACCACATCATCGGGGCCTCGCCGCAGGAGATCCTGATCGGCCTCCGCGACGAGCAGGCCCGCAAGACCGCGCACGCTCTCCTGGTGCAGACGAGCATCCTGCCGGAGGTCGTCGAGGCCGCCGACGCCGACGGCTCGCTGCGCGACCGGCTGCGCATCTACGTCAAGAACCTCGAGTTCGATGTCATCGAGGCCCGCTACCGCGACGACCTGCGGCTCAACGTCGCCCGGCTGGTCAAGCCCGGTGGGCATGCGCTGAGCCGCGGCGAGGCCCTGGAGCGGGCCTCCGACGAGATCCGCACGCTGATGCGCTGACGTGGCGCAGGGTTGGTGTGATCCGTCTGATCAGCGCCCCGGGCCTACGACCGAACGCGCGGTCCTGGCGTGAAGGTCGCCGGCACGGACGCCGGCCCCAGCACCGAAGGCGCAATCGGGGAGCGCCGATACTGTACCGGACCGGCAAGCTGGATGTCCGGCATCCTCTGCATGATTGCCTGGAAGATCAAGGTGAGCTCGAGCCGCGCGAGGTGCGAGCCGAGGCAGAAGTGCCGGCCCGCGCCGAACGCCAGGTGCGGGTTCGGCGACCTGCGGATGTCGAAGACATCCGGATGCACGAAGGCTTCGGGGTCGCGGTTGGCCGCGGCGTAGTACGAGACGACCTTCTGCCCTTTGCCGATCTTCTGGCCGGCGATCTCGGTGTCTCTGGTCGCTGTCCGACGCTGGTAGAGGATCGGGGTCGACCATCGCAGGATCTCCTCGACCGCGCCGGCGATGAGGCTGGGGTCGTCGAGCAGCAGCCTTCGCTGCTCCGGAAACTCGAAGAACGCCGCCATGCCCGCGCCAACCACGTTGCGGGTCGTGTCGCTGCCCGCGGCGACCAGGAGCAGGAAGTCCATCGAGAACTGCGTGAGATCCATGGGAATGTCGCCGACGGTGGCGTACGCCAGCCGGCCGAGCAGGTCGTCGGCGGGCGCGGTCCGCCGCTGCTCCCACGCGGCCGAGGCGTGCCGGAACATCGTCCGGACCGCCTCCAGCCCCGGGCCCTCCTCCTTGCTGCCGCCGCGGGTGAGGATGTCCGCCGCGTCGCAGAGCTCGATGGCTTCGGGCCGGGAAAGACCCAGCAGGTCGGCTGTCACGTACGACGCGAGCTTCTGGCCCAGGTCGCTGGTGATGTCACACTCGCCGGTCTCGACAACCTCGTCGATGATCTCGTCGACGAGGATCTGGAGTTGGTCGCGCATGCCGCGGACCGGGATCGGGTTGAGCTCCACGCCCAGGGTCTTGCGGTGTGCCGTGTGATGCGGAGGATCGGACATCAGCAGATGCTTGGCGGTCCCGGTGTCGGACATCGAGACCGTGTCGACGATGACGGTCGAGGGCTCGGACGAGAATGTCTCCGAGTCGACCTCCGCTGCCTTCACGTCCCGGTGCCGGGTCAGCGCCCAGTAGCCCGGGCCACCATCTGGCTCCTCATGCCAATGGATCGGATCGTGCTCGCGTAACCACCGAAGATGGCGGTGTGGCACGCCATCCAGGTAGAGGGCCGGGTCAAGAAGGTTGGGGCTGGTTGTGATCACTATTCTCCTTGATGGTCATCTCGGCGAGCGCGAAGGTCCGCGGGATGAGCTCGTCGAGTTGAAAGCTTGCGGCGGTGGTAGCGCCCCAGGATGGTCTGCGCGCCAGGGTGCAGCGGTGATGATGGCGCGACCGTTGAGGCCGAACGTCGGCATCATGTCGCCAAAGGATCCCGCAATAGTGTCGAAGTTATGGCACTCCTATGAAATCGCTATGGTAGGAATGGCCCAGGTCACATGTCAAGGGCGACCTGGGCGGTGCCTGTCAGCTCCGGCGAGACCCTCGACCCGCTCATGCCGACCGTTCCCGGACCGGGCTCCGCTTGCCGGGTCGCCACCAGCCGCTAGTATCGTGTTACTAATGTGTTTCGCTCGCCCGGTGCGTTGCCGTGGGGGGAACTGCTGTTGCGGGCCGGCACTCGCCGATCGATCCTCGCCGTCTTTGAAGAGCCACGACGCTGATCCGCGCGCGGCGGTCGATCACACCTCGCCCGGTCCTCGATCTCTGACCTGGTCGCGTGTGGTCCTGCTGGCTGGCGCGTCATCAGCCGAAAGGAGCATCCTGTGGTCGTTCATGCAGGATCGGCCGAGCCCCGCCTGGGCTGGCACCTGCGGACCATCGAGCGCTGCCGGGCGCTCGACCCGGAGTTCACAGCGTCCGCCGAAGCACTGTTCGGGCATCCGCACCGCAACGCATCCCTCAGCGGCCGTGTACGAGCGCTCGTCGTCCTGGCTGCTGAGGCCGTCATCCCGCAGGCCGACGAGGATCGGATGACGGCCGCCATCGGCTGGGCGGCGGCCGAGGGCGCAACCGTCGACGAGGTGATGTGCGTTCTGGAGATCGCCTGCTCCATCGGTCTGCACACCGTGTCGGTCGGTCTCCCGATCCTCCTCGAGGAAATGGCGAAGCAGGGTATCGACCTGCCTGCCGAGACGCCGCGACATGCCGAGTTGAAGGAGCGCATCGAGACGACCGGCCCGCGGCCACGCCCGCTCAACTCGATCTATGCGGCGATCCTACGGATGGACCCGGACTACTTCGCGCATCGCATCCGCTTCATCGACCTGCCGTGGGAACGGCTGGAGGTGCTGGATCCGGCAGTCAAGCACCTTGTATCCATCGCGATCGACGCCGTCAGCCCTCAGCACTACGTGGACGGTCTGCGGAAGCACATCCATGAGGCGCTCCAGATCGGCGTCGCGCCCCGTGCGATCCTCGAGGTTCTGCAGCTCGCCTCGGTCACGGGCCTGCGTACCCTCGACGTCGGCCTACCCTTGGTGGACAGAGCGTTCCCGCCAGCAGCTCGCGCTCCAGGCCGTCGAAACCCGGAATGAGGCCCGCGGTCGGGAGGTACGTCAAGCGATGCTATTGACGATGCCCGTACACTCTGGGGCACTATGACGAGCAATCCCGAGGACTCGATCTCCACGGCGCTGGAGCGGCTGGCCCTGACACTCGGCGAGAGCGGAGCGGTGCCGGTGCCGGAGCTCGTACGGGCGCTGGAGCGCGCGGCGGAGCGGCTGCGCACCCGTAACGTCAGCGAAGAAGCGCCCACGGATCTGGTAACCCAGGCGGAGGCCGCCCGGGCGATCGGGGTGAGCCGCCAGGCGGTGAACCAATGGGTCCGCAACGGGGTGCTGCGCGCATACGTCCGGTCCGGCGCGAGCAGCCGCTACGGGCCCGAGGTGTCCCTGTCGGAGGTCGCCATCGCGGCCAACCGCCGATCGCGTGAGGTCCCGTTTGCGCAGGGCCGCCGCCGCGAGCTGCTCGACTTCCTCGGGCTGATCGAGCGTGCCTCGACCGCGTCGATCGTCCGCGACATCCGCGACTCCATCGAGGACGACTCGTTCTCCGGCCGGTCGCAGGACCAGTTGCGGGTCCTGCGCGAGTTCGTCATCGCCTCGATGGGTGTCGGCGACCAGCAGCACGAGTTCAACGCGGCCGGGGTCAAGCTGCTGGCCGACCTGGATCCGCGGTTCGAGGTCGACCGCACCAGCCCGTTCGGCCGGCTCGCCGAGTCGCTCGGCCTGCTGATCAGATCGGCACACGGCGCAGCCGGATTCGACTCCCCGGCCGCCGCGGTGCTGGGCCTGCTCGGTGCCGGTACCGTCGGCGCGCTCTACGACGGCGAAGACGCCGACTGCGGGCGGGAGATCGCCCACGCCGCGCAGGAGGTGTGGGGGCACGAGTGGCCGCTGCGGCTGTACGACGTCGCCTTCCACGTGGGTCAGTTGCGCCCGACGCCGCTGACCCGCTACACGGCGTCGCTCACCTACCTCGACTACAACCGGTTCCTGCGTCAGGCGCAGTCGTCCGGCGTCACCATCGCGTACGCCCGTGGCCCCGGCGTGATCCTTCCGCAGCGCTGCTACGGCGCGCCGATCCTGCGCGACATCCTCGACGGGCGCCGCGACGACTCGACGACGTGGCGCTTCTCCCAGAAGGCCGCCACGACCGGCCGGCCGGCGCAACTACCCAGCGGCGAGAGCCCGTTCCGCGCCTTCCATTACGAGCACGGACTGCTCGACACCACCATCCACGGCATCCGGCGCTACTGCTTCCCGGCCGTCGACGCCGGCCAGGAGCTGCGGTCCTACGCGCGGTCGCTGTCGGCGGCCGAACGCAGGACGTACCTCCAGTGCGCGGTCGACACGCTGGCCCGCACCCTCAGCCAGCCGCACATCGAGCTCGCCGTCATCGACGAGCAGGAGCACTTCGACTGGTGGAAGGACCACATCATCCGGGCCTCGCCACGGGAGATCCTGATCGGTCTGCGCGACGAACGCTCCCGCCGGACGGCACACGCGCTGCTCGTGGAGACCAGCATGCTGCCCGAGGTCGTGGAGGCCGCCGACTCCGACGGTTCGCTGCGCGACCGCCTGCGTATCTACGTCAAGAACCTCGAGTTCGACGTGATCGACGCCCGCTACCGCGACGACATCCGCCGCGGTGTCGCGCGTGTCGTCAAGCATGGCGGGCAGGCCCTTCCCCGCGACGAGAGCCTCGCGCTCGCCACGGAGGAGATCCGCACGTTCATGCGCTGAGCCTGCGGCGCCTAGCATCATCTACCCAGAATTCCAGCACAATTAGGAACTGGCGAGAGCCGTCCGTTCCGTCTGTGCACACGCCCATAAGTCCGCGCGGCTGAGGCGCTCCTCGACCGAGCCCGCGCGCGGCAGCACCCTCCCAGGACCCGGTGGCGGGCGACCCTCGGCGGAGGTCACCGGTCATTCTGGCGCGGGGTCCTGACCCGCCGGGTCTCGTTTGCGTTGCTCTCGTGTTCTAACCTTGGCCTAGTAATGGACAAATGCTGTGGCGCTTGGTGTACTTGCTCGGTCAGCTGCCCGTCAGACGGCGGGGTTCGGCATCACACTAGGAGCACACAGGTGTTACGCAGTCTTCACGCTCACAAGCGGGCAACGCGGCTCGCCGCTTTCGGTGCAGCCGCCTGTCTGGCATTGACCGCATGCGGCAACGACGGCAACGCGTCGTCCGACGACGCGGGGAACGGCAGCAACCTCACCGGGGAACCGATCAAGATCGGCTATGCCGCCTCGCAGTCCGGCGCGCAGGCGACCAACGGCCTCACCGGCGCCGGCGTGGCGAAGGCCTGGGCGAAGTACACGAACGCCAACGGCGGCATCGCCGGGCACCCGGTCGAGTTCGACATCGTGGACACCAAGAACACCGTTCCGGGAGCCACCTCGGTGGTGCAGAAGTTCCTCAACGACAAGACAATCGACGCGATCCTGCTCACCGACCTGGTCGCCGAGGGCGCGATGGGCAAGATGCTCACGGACGTCAACACCCCCATCCTCAGCGGCGGCGGCTCGAGCGACCTGCTCTGGTCGACCGTGCCAGGTGTGTTCCAGCCCGTCTCCGGCTCCAACTACACGGTCAAGGCGTACGTCGAGGTCGCCAAGGCCGCCGGGGGCACCAAGTTCGCCTGGGCCGCCTGCGCCGAGGTGGCCGTCTGCCAGGAGAACGGCGGCAAGGCGATCGCGTACGCCAAACAGATCGGACTGGACACGGAGAACGTGCAGCTCTTCTCCGCATCGGCCGCCAACTACACCGCCGAGTGCCTGTCGTACGTCAACAAAGGCGTCAACGTGATCGCGATGAACATCGGCATCGCGACCGGCGCCCGCGTGATGGCGGACTGCCTGCAGCAGGGCTACCGGGGCACCTGGTCGATGATGAACTCCGGCTTCGACCAGGCGAAGGTTGCCGCGGTCTCGGGTGCTCAGACCGCCGGCAGCACCCAGGGCTTCCCGTGGTGGGCCGACGACCCGAAGGTCGAGGCGTACCGCAGCGCGATGCAGAAGTACTCGCCGGACGTGCAGTGGCAGGGTGGCAACTCCACCTCCGTCTGGGCGATGCTCGAACTGTTCAAGAAGGCGATGGAGACCGCCAAGCCGGCGACGATCGATCGAGCCAGCATCCTGGAGGCCATGTACACGGTCAAGGACGAGACGCTGGGTGGTCTGCTGCCTGAGCCGGTCACCTTCACCAAGGGCAAGCCGTCCAAGCCCGTCTCGTGCAGCTGGCTGTTCACCTACAACGCCGGGGACAAGAACCCGAAGAGCATTGCGAACAAGGGCAAGCCGGGCAACGACGCCAGCGGGGACCTGGGCAGCACCTGCGTTGGGTACTGACGCTCCGATCGTCCTGGGTGCCTCTCCGGGCGCCCAATTCGCACCGCACAAGGGTCCGTGTTCTTCCTGCACGTAGCAGGAGAATGCGGACCTTTCTGTGCCGTAGGTGGTCTCGTGCGGCGACACCTGGGGAGCCACAACGAAAGCCGCGGCGACCGTTGTACCGGTCGCCGCGGCGAATCGTTGTCCCGGCCGCCCCGCCGTCGGCGGCGAGCGTCATCGAACGGCTCTCACGATGCGGGTCGCGAGGCGTTCAGCAATTCCTGGATCGTCACCAGCTTCTGCCGGGGCCGCGAAGCCTCCCGCCCTCGGCGCTTCTCCTCCAGGTCGATCCGGCCCCAGCCGGTCTTGTCGAGCAGATCCTCGACGCGGTCGCGCAGCAGCTTCCCGAAGTCCTCGGCCGATCCGGTCGGGTCGGCCAGCCGGTCCGCCCCCAGGTCCTGCAGGATGCTGTCCACGGTCTCCTCGGCGTCCTGCTTGTTGCTGCCGATGACGCCCCGCGAGCCTCGCTTGATCCATCCGGAGCAGTAGACCCCGTCCACCGCCTCGTCACGCTCCGGGTCGACCACCCGGCCGGCCTCGTGCGGGAGCGTGGCGGTGACCTCGTCGAACGGCAGGCCGTCGACGCGGGCGCCGCGGTACCCGATGGCCCGTAGCACCACCGAGGTCTCGAGCCGTTCGGTGCCACCGTCTGGACGGCGGAAGACGACCGCCTCGACCCGCTCCTCACCCTCGATCGCCAGTGGCTCCAGCCCGAACCGGAACCGGATCACCTTGCCCGCGGCGCCGCCACGACCGGCCGCGCGCAGCAGGAACGCCTGCTTGCGATCGCCGTCGTGTTCGCCGACCTCGTCGGCCTCAGCGAGCACAGTGATCCCCTCGACCTGGTCGAGCGCCAGCAGCTCGCCCTGCGAGTACGCCGCGTGCTCCGGGCCCCGCCGGGCGACGACCACCACCTCGGAGACGTTGCTCGAGGCCAGAGCGTCGACGGCGTGCTGGGCCATGTCGGTGGCGGAGAGCTCGTCGGCCGGCCGCAGCAAGATCCTGGCCACGTCCAGGGCGACGTTGCCGTTACCGATCACCACGACTCGGTCGCCGTCCAGCCCGAAGCTCTCCCCGACGTGGTCCGGATGCCCGTTGTACCAGGCCACGAAGGTCCGGGCGGCGTGCACGCCGGCGAGGTGCTCCCCGTCGACGCCCAGCTTGCGGTCGTCGGGGGCGCCGCCGGCCCAGAGCACGGCGTGGTGGTACCGCAGCAGTTCCTCGATGGTGAGGTCCCGGCCGACCTCGACGTTGAAATAGCTCGTCACGGTTGGCCGGGACAGGACACTGCCGAACCGGTCGGCCATCTTCTTGGTGGTCGCGTGGTCGGGGGCGACGCCGGCCCTGACCAAACCGAACGGCGTGGGCAGACGCTCGAGCATGGTCACCGAGACGCCCTTGATGTCGCTCAGGGCCCCGGCCGCGTAGCAGGCCGCCGGCCCGGTGCCGACGATCGCGACGCGCAGCTCGGGCCGGTGGGCCGGCAACACCCTGCGGGTGAACGAAGGCGTGCCGACGCCGACCAGCGGGTTGGTGGCGAAGTACTCGGCGTTGATCTCGAGGTACTCCGAGAGATGCTCCGGCAGACCCCAGTCCGTGTGCACGGCCTCGACCGGGCACTCGTCGAAACACGCCCCGCAGTCGATGCACGTGGCCGGGTCGATGTAGAGCTGCTCGGTGGTGTTGAAGTCTGCGTCCCCAGGCCTCGGACGGATGCACTGGACCGGGCAGACGGTGATGCACGAACCGTCGTTGCAGCAGCCCTTCGAGATCACGAACGTCATCGGCGGTGGTCTCCGTGGTCGTTGAAAGCCTTTGGACAAGAAGACAACACAGTAATCCAAGACCACAAGATGGACCACTCTGGCCAGGACTTTCTAGATTGACGACGCGTCTTTGTTGTGCCACAGTCGTGTGCGAACATGCTTACGGTCCCCCGGCAGTGAGGAGCTGGCATGAGCGCGCCGACCGACGTCGTCGTCACCGACTTCGATCACCATTCGGCGAAGTTCGCCGCCCGTCCGTTCGAGGTCCTGGCGGAGCTGCGCGACGCCGCCCCGGTGGCCTGGTCGACGGCGCACGGCGGCTTCTGGGTGATCACCGACCACGGGAACGTGGTCGAGGGCCTGGCCGACTACGCCACGTTCTCCTCCACAGCGGGCCCGGCCATCCCCGCCAACCCGTTCGGCACCCGCCACATCCCGGTGGCGTTCGATCCCCCGCTGCACGCTCTGTACCGAAAGGTGCTCAACGAGTGGTACAGCAGGGCTGAGATCGCCCGGCGTGAGCCCGAGATCAAGGCCATGGTCGCGGAGATCGTCACCGGACTGCGGGAGCGAGGGAGCTGGGACTTCGTCTCCGACCTGGCCAACGTCTCCCCGGGGGCGGTCACCCTCGGGATCCTCGGCTGGGATGTCGCTCAACGCCTCGAACTGCTCGACGTGATGACCCAGTCCCTGCGCAACCAGGCGAACCCTGACCCCGAGGTCCAGCAGCAGAACGCCCAACGGAATGTGTGGTTCCGGGAGCAGATCCTGCGCGAGGCGAATGAACGACGGGCCAACCGGCGCGACGACCTCATGTCGGTGCTCGCGAACGACCCCGTCGTCGACGGCCAGCCGCTCACCGACGAGGAGCTCGCCGACATGGTCGTCCTGCTCATTCTCGCCGGCTTCCACACCACCAGCGGTGCCCTCACGGCGCTGCTGGTCCACATGGAGGAGCACCCCGACGACAAGCAGCGCCTCGACCAGGACCGCAGCCTGATCCCGCACGCGATCGAGGAGATCGTGCGGATCTACTCCCCCGCCACCGCCCACGCTCGGAAGGTCACCCAGGACACGGAGTTCGGCGGCGTCACGATGAAGCAGGGCGACTGGACGCTCTTCGTCAACATGGCGGCCAACCACGACCCGGGAGCCTTCCCCGACCCCGAGCGGGTCGACCTCGACCGGAACCGGGCCAAGAGCGTCGCCTTCGGCTGGGGCGTCCACCGCTGCCTGGGGCTGCACCTGGCCCGGCTGATTCTGCGGTTGGAGGTCGAAGCCGTGCTCGACCTGCTGCCGGGGTACCGCATCGACCTCGACGCCGCCGTGCGCTCGGACCACATGGGACTCGGGTACTTCTACCTCTCGGTCCCGGCGAGCCTTCCCCAGGAGGCCTGAGGCATGCGGATCGGCATCGACCCCGGCGCCTGCGAGGGCAACGCCGTCTGCGAGGCCCTGGCGCCGATGGTCTTCGAACTCGACGACCGTGCCCAGGCACGGGTGATCGACGACGTCGTCGCTCCTGACGGCTCGGTGCCGGACGAGCATCGGCCGCTCGTGGAGCGAGCCGCCGAGGGGTGCCCCCGGCTGGCCATCCAGATATCGAGGTAGGGCCGGTTCGCTGGTCGTGCGCGTCGACGCGCCGGTCGACAAGCGCTTCATCCCGCACAGCAAGCAGCACAGACTCCCCCGCGACGACCACGACGGCTGCGTGTTCGCGCCTTCCAGTGGCATCTGGCAGAGTGTGTGACCCAAGCCACGGCCGATCACCCTACATCACCGATCTGATTTGCGTCCATCCCCGCGCCTCGATGCCATCGAGGCCGCGGTGACCGTCGCAGGCCCGTCGGATGCCATTGTGCTGTTCACAGTGGACGGTGCCGAACACGCGGGCCCGGTCGCGACGCTGCCGATCCCGCAGCCGCGGACATGGTCGCCCGAGGACGCGCACCTGTACCACCTCACCGCCACCCTGACCTCGCCCGCCGGCGTCGACGTGGTCGCCGGCTACACCAGCCTGCGCCGGGTCGAGTGGCACGACACCCACGTGCGCCTCAACGGCCGCCCGCCTTCCTGCGCGGCGTGCTCGACCAGGGCTTCTGGCCCGAGGGCGGCCACACCGCCCCGTCCGACGAGGCGCTGCTCCGGGGCCTGGAGCTGGCCCGCGGCGCCGGCTTCGACTGCACCGTCGTCAGGCCCCACCCGCAGCCATTCCTGTTCCGATTTCGCACCCGATCAGCCTGTGACGGGCTCGGCACACCCTCGGCGTTCAACATCGCAGCGATCCGCGACACGCTATGGCCACGCAACCGCTCCGCGAAGATCCGCCGCACCGTCAGCGCGGTCACCGGATCCACGTCGTACCGCTGCAACCGCCGGCCCCACTTCGCATGCATCGGATTCGGATGCGGACCCGCGTCCACCAACCGGTACCCGTACAACGGCCGGCCACCGAGAAACCGGCCCTCATCACGGATCTGCGCCCGCATCGCCGCCAGCGCCCGCGAACGCGCCCGCAACACCTCCCGCTTCGACTGCGCCCCGAGCAGCATCAGCAACGCCCGATTCGCCGGCTCGGCGGGATCGACCGGACCGTGCGCTTCCGGCAGCCACAACTGCACGTTGTGCTGTTCGAGGAACGGCAGCAGCGACAACACCTGATCGCCGCAGAACGCCAGCTCGTACTCCCCCACCACGACCGCGTCGAAGTCCCGGCCGGGATCGGCGACCGACGCCAGCAACAGCGACGCCTGCGGCCGGTCCCGCCACGGCAACCGCCGGCTCTGGTCAGCGTCGAAGAACTCCGTCATGATCCGGCCATGACCAGCGACAAGGTCCTCGGCGACATCCCCTGCCAGCGTTGCGACGAATCGCGCTCCTGGAAATCAGCCGTGGACACCCGCCCGTAGAAGGCGAACCGCAACGCGCCGAGCTCGTCCGGCCGTCGGCGGCGCGACCTCTTCATCCGCCGAGTTCGACTGATCCAGTGGGTCAACAGGTCGGGATCGTTGAGCCGCTCCGATCGACGGGCAAGAGTTGCTGCCCTGTCGATTCACGTCCGATCGACGAACCTGGCGACGCACGGCTTGTGCGAGCCACCCGCCAGTCACTCTTTCGGCTACCGACCGGCATGGACCGAGCCGAGCCGATGGTCCTGACCGGCGCAGCATTCACTGGCTTCGGGCTGGCGGGTTGTCTGCCGCGGGGCATCCGTGCTGCGGAGTGGTGACCACTTTGCTGGCGGATTGGTCATCGGTTTCGGGGCGTCCGCAGTGAGGAACAGCAGGCTCTTGCTCCGTGCAATGATCATCGGCTGCGGTCCAGAAGTATCGGCGCCGGCTTACTGCTGCTGTGGGGCGGGAACCTCGCGGCCGGAGTGTTGATCATCAGCCTCGGTCCTGTGTTCATGAGTAACGAAGTGTCCAAGTCATGAAAGGCGGCCTCCTGGAACGCATGTCGGTCCGCGGGCGGTCACGCCGGGTCGTAACGGCGCACTCCATCGGCGTCGGTGGCCTTCAGCCGCCCCTGGGCCACAAGCAAATCGAGGTGGGCCGCCGTTTCGGCGACGGCGAGCATCTGGTTGAAGAGGTCGAGGTCGGTGAACGAACGCTGGCGCCTGGTCCAGGTCAGCCGACGCGCCGCCTCGTAAGCCGTCACTCCGTCTTGCACGACCGTGCAAGCATGGTCCAGTCGCTCGGCGTGATGGTGTAGGAGTTCGTCGACACGCGCGTGGACGCTCGGGCCGACCGGACCGTGCGCCGGCAGCAGCCGATGGTCGGGCAGCGACCGGACCAGCCGCAACGAGTCCAGATAGTTCCCCAGCGGGAGCGCCGCGGCCACCGCTTCGAAGCCGATGGACGGCGTGATGTGGGGAAGGACGTGGTCGCCGGCGAACATCAGCTGCGCGTCGCGATCGATGAAGACGACGTGCCCACGGGTATGTCCAGGGGTCGCCACCACCCGGAGGGTCCTGGTCGGTAAGGCGACGTCCGTCCCCCCAGCCAGCCAGTCGTCCGGCGCCGCCCAGTCCGCCGGATCATGCGGCGCCAGCTCAGCCCGGGCGCGGAGCGCCTCGACGATCTCGTCTGCGCCGCAACGAACCAGCGTCTGCCAGAATCCGGACATCGGTCGATTGCCGGGAGTCGACAGCGCACGGATAGCGGATTCCTCACCCTCGCCGAGGCTCACTGCCGTGCCGAACTCGCGCCGCACGGCCACCGCCATCGCGTAATGGTCCCGGTGCACGTGCGTCACGAGAAACCGCCGTACGTCCCCAAGGCCCGCGCCAAGGGCGGCCAGAGCCGCATCCAGTGCCTGTCTGGCCTCCGTGATGGCCCAGCCCGAGTCGACCATCACCAGGCCGTCATCGGCGGCCAGGGCGTACACGTTCACCGATCGCAGACCGTCGTGCGGTAACGGCAGCGGAATGCGATACACCCCGGCGGCCACCTCGAACACGCCCGGACGCGTCCAGTCCGACCTCACATCATCGGGCTCGACCCGCATTGCTGCTGCACCTACCATCTGCCGTCCCCAACCCGCCTTCGCGAACTTCCCCCGAACCCATGATCAACCGTATCGGACCTGGATGGCCCGCTCGCCCGGCCCTGCCTGCACGAGCCGGGCACGGAATGCTCCGCTTCGGCGGTCCCGACCTGCTCGGTGGTCGGTTGGAGCGTCACCAGAGGGCTGTCCGACCGCACCGGAGTCAGCGCCAATGGGCGAGGACGGCATCGATGTCTTCTGCCTCCTCGAGTGGTGGCCGGAGCGCGGGGCGGTACGCGAAAACCTGGGCCCCGGCGCGACCTGCCGAACACCGGCGGGCGCGACGATCGTCGATCCGGACCACGTCAGCACCCAGGTCGGCGAGCAGCGTCGCCGCATGCGGACCTGGCCCGACGCCGGCCAATTCCACGACGCATGGACCGGCGGGCGGTCCGTGGTGTGCTGTTGTCAACTCCCCTCCTCGATGGCGAAGGTGTGGCGGGCACTCGGGAACCGGGGCGGCCGCTTCGCCAGGAACGCCGCGACGCCTTCGCGACCGTCAGGATCGGCCGCGCGCTGTCTGATCGACAGGGTCTCCCGGCGCAACGCCGCCTCCGCGCCCGGAACGGCAGCCTCCCGCATCAGCCGCTTCGCGGCCACCTGCGCCGTCCGTGACCCCGACCGCAGGTCGTCGACCACGCGGTCGACGGCGGCCTCGAGCTCGTCGTCCGGATGGACCTGGGCGACCAGCCCCATCGCGTGCGCCTCGTGGGCGGTGACCCGCGGATTGAGCAGCGCCAGGTGCAGCCCGCGATGCAGGCCGACGGACGCGGTCAGCAATGAGCTACCGCCGTCCGGCGAGAAGCCGATCCCGGTGTACGCCAGCGTGAACCGAGCGGACGCACCGGCGATGACCAGGTCGGCGGCCGCGGCAAGCGCCACGCCGGCGCCGGCGGCCACCCCGTGGACGACCGAGACGATGATCGCGTCCATCCGATGCAGGTCACTGACGACGCGGTGCAGGGTCTCAGCCAAGTCGTCGACCATCTGCTCGATGTCCTCGGCGGCGGCGAAGGCGGAGATGTTGCCGCCGACGCTGAAGGCCCGGCCCTCGGCGGACAGCACGACGACGTGGACGTCGTCGGCGCGAGCGCGGCGAACGGCCCGGGCGAGCGCGTCCGCCAGGGACTGGTCGAGCGGATTGCCGCGCTCCCCATCGCTGAGCCGGATCCGGGCGACGCCGTCCCGCTCCTCGTAGGCCACCAGGCTCACCGGTACTCCTCCCTCGGCAGTCGGCAGAGAACGCTCACAGACCCAGGTCCCGGCCGATGATCTCCTTCATGATTTCGGTGGTCCCGCCGTAGATGGTCTGGATCCGGGCGTCGACGAAGGCACGAGCGACCGGGTACTCCCGCATGTACCCGTAGCCCCCGTGCAACTGCAGGCAGCGATCGGCCACCTTCACCTGCAGCTCGGAGGCCCACCACTTCGCCTCGGCGGCCTGCACCGCAGTGAGCTTGCCGCGGGCGTGCAGCTCGACGCACCGGTCGACGAAGACCCGCGTGACATCAACCTGGGTGAACAGCCCGGCAAGCAGGAACCGGCTGTTCTGGAAGCTGCCGATCGGCTGCCCGAAGGCCGTGCGCTCGGTGACGTACTCCAGCGTACGGGCGAGAACCCCTTCAGCGGCGGAGACGGCCGTGACCGCCAGCGACAGCCGCTCCTGCGGCAGATTGCGCATCAGCTGGAAGAAACCCTGACCGTCCTCAGCGCCCAGACGGTTCGCTACGGGGACGCGGACGTCGGAGAAGTGCAGCTCGCTGGTGTCCTGGCCGTGCAGGCCGAGCTTGTCGAGGTTGCGCCCGCGCTTGAAGCCGGGCATGCCCCGCTCGACCACGAACAGGGTCAGCCCTCGATGGCGGTCCGGGGAAGTCCGCGCCGCGACGACGACCACGTCGGCGTTCTGCCCGTTGGAGATGAACGTCTTCGCGCCGTTGAGCACGTAGTGATCACCGTCGCGGACCGCCGTGGTCGCGATGCCTGACAGATCGCTGCCCGTCCCGGGTTCGGTCATGGCGATCGCCCCGACCAGCTCGCCGGACGTGAGACCGGGCAGCCAGCGGGCCTTCTGCTCGTCGTCGGTCAGGTCGAGAAAGTACGGGCCGACGACGTCGTTCTGCAAGGCCAGGCTCAGCCCGGCAGACGCGTAGCCCGCGCGGCCGAACTCCTCGTCGACGATGGCATTGAACCGCCAGTCGTCGACGCCGGCCCCGCCGTACCGCTCCGGGGTGGGGAACATGAGCAGGCCAGCGTCGCCGGCGGCGTGGAAGAGCGAGCGGTCGACGATCCCACGCCGCTCCCACTCCTCGTCGTGCGGCGCCACCTCGGCCGCGATGAACGAGCGGACCGTCTCGCGGAACAGCTCGTGATCGTCGTCGTAGACGGTGCGCGGGATGCGGTCAGCCATGCTGCCCTCCGGGAAGGAACAGGTCGATCTTGAGGTCGGCTTCCCTTGCGGCGCCGTAGCGGTACGACGCGAAGTCCGTGACGCCTACCGCGCGCAGCACGTCCTCGTCGATGAGGCACTGGCCGGTGACCTCAGCGGCCGGCCGCACGAGCAGCGCATGTGCGGCATCGGCCATGATCTCCGGGCGGCGGGAGACCGCCATCGCGGCGTCTCCACCGACGATGTTCTGCACGGCGGCCGTGGCGATCGTGGTGCGCGGCCACAGACAGTTCGCGGCAACCGGACGCGGATGGCGCTGACCGGCCAGCCCGACGGTGAGCATCGTCATGGCGTACTTGCTCACCGTGTAAGGGGCGTGGGCCGCGAACCACCCAGGGTCGAGGTTCAGCGGCGGGGACAGCGTCAGGACGTGCGGGTTCTCCGATTCGTAGAGGTGCGGCAATGCCGCGCTCGTCAGCAGGAACGTGCCGCGCGCGTTGATGTCGAGCATCAGGTCGTAACGCTTGGGCAACACCTTGCCGATCGGTGACAGGTCGATCGCCGAGGCGTTGTTGACCACGATGTCGATCCCGCCGAACTCGGTGACGGCGCGATCGACCGCCGCGGTGACCGACTCCTCCATGCGGACGTCCCCGACGACCGCCACTGCCCGGCCGCCCGCGGCCTCGATCTCCGCGACGGCGGTGTGGACCGTGCCCGGCAGCCGCGGGTCGGGCTGGTCGGTCTTGGCCAGCAGGACGACGTTCGCGCCGTCACGCGCGGCCCGCAGCGCGATCGCCAGGCCGATGCCGCGGCTTCCGCCGGACATGAGGATGGTGCGCCCATTGAGTGAACCCGTCGCGATGCTCACCGGTACTCCTCCCCGCGGTCGGCCTTGCGCACGAGCGACTCCGGTGGTGTGAACCGGTCGCCGTAACGTTCCGCGAGCTGGCGGGCTCGTGCGACGAAGCCAGTCAGGCCACCGTCGTACTGGTTGACGTACTGCAGGACGCCGCCGGTCCATGCGGGGAAGCCGATACCGAGGATGGAGCCGACGTTGGCGTCCGCCACCGAGCGCAGAACCCCCTCGTCGAGGCAGCGGATGGTGTCGAGGGCCTCGGCGAAGAGCATCCGCTCCTGCATTTCCTCGAAGGGCACGTCGGTGTTCGGGCCACCGAACGCCGCGGCCAGCCCCGGCCAGAGGCCGACCTTGCGGCCGTCGGCGTAGTCGTAGAAGCCGGCGCCTGCCGCCCGGCCGCGGCGGCCGAACTCGTCGATCATCCGGTCGATGACCGTGGCCGCCGGGTGCACGGGCTTCTCGATCCCGGCGGCGCGATAGCCCGCGATGGTCTCCTCGCGGATCTTGCGCAGCAGGGTGAGGGACAGCTCGTCGAGCAGCGCGAGCGCACCGACCGGGTAGCCGGCCTGGGTGGCGGCCTGCTCCACCGACGCGGCGGGCACGCCCTCGCCGAGCAGGGCGACCGCCTCGTGGACGAACTCGATGATGACCCGGCTGGTGAAGAAGCCCCGGCTGTCGTTGACCACGATCGGCGTCTTGCCGATCTGGCGGGCGATGTCGACGGCCTTGGCGAGGGTCGCGTCGCTGGCCTTCGGCCCGACGACGATCTCCAGCAGCGCCATCTTGTCCACCGGGGAGAAGAAGTGCAGCCCGATGAAGTTCTCGGGATCAGGCACGCCCTCGGCCAGCTCGGTGATGGGCAGCGTCGAGGTGTTCGAGGCGATCACCGCGCCGGGCGCGAGGTACGGGATGGTCTCCGCGATGACGTGCTTCTTCAACTGCGGGTCCTCGAAGACCGCCTCGATCAGCAGGTCGGCGCCCGCGGCGTCGGCCGGGTCGACGCTCGGTCGGATCCGGGCGAGCACCGCGTCGCGTTGCCCGGGCGTGGTCTGCCCGCGCTCGACCGCCTTGTCCAGCAGCCGTGCGCTGTACCCCTTGCCCCGCTCGGCGGCATCCAGCGACACGTCCTTGAGGACGACGTCCAGCCCGGCGAGCGCGCTGACGTAGGCGATGCCGGCCCCCATCATCCCGGCGCCCAGCACGACCAGCTTCTGCGCGCGGTGCGGCGGATAGCCGTCGGGCCGGCTGGCGCCGCGGTTGATCGCCTGCAGGTCGAAGAACATCGCCTGGATGATGTTCGCCGAGATCTGCCCGCAGATGAGCTCCGCGCAGTAGCGGGACTCGATGGTCAGCGCGTTGTCGAAGTCGACCTGGGCGCCTTCGACCGCAGCGGCCAGCAGGTTGCGCGGAGCCGGAGTGGGCGCACCCTGTGACCGCTTACGGAGCAGCGCCGGCAGGCTGGGCAGCATCGCGGCCAGCGCGGGGCTGGCCGGGGCACCGCCGGGAATCTTGTACCCAGGGCGGTCCCAGGGCTGGCTCGGCCCGGGGTTGGCCGCGATCCACCGGCGGGCCGCCGCGGCCAACTGCTCAGCGTCGGTGACCACCTCGTCGACCAGGCCCTTGTCCAGCGCTGCGCCGGGGCGGAACTTCGTGCCGGTCAGGAGGATGTCCTGCAGCGCGGTCTGCAGGCCGAACATACGAACCGTGCGGGTGGTGCCGCCGCCGCCGGGCAGCAGGCCGAGCGTCACCTCCGGCAGACCGACGGTGACGTTGGGGGCGTCGACGGCGATGCGGTGGTGGCAGGCTAAGGCGATCTCGTAGCCACCGCCGAGGGCGGCGCCGTTGATGGCGGCGACGACCGGCAGGCCGAGGGTCTCCAGCCGGCGCAGCGCCGCCTTGACCCCGTCGAGCATCGCGACCACGTCGGGGGCGTCCTCGGGGCGGGCGCGCATCATCATGCCGAGGTCGCCGCCGGCGAAGAACGTCTTCTTGGCCGAGGCGATGATGACGCCGCCGATCTGGTCGCGCTCGGCCCAGAGGCGGTCGACGACGACGGGCAGCTCGCGACGGAACCGCTCGTTCATCGTGTTGGCCGACTGGTCGGGGTCGTCCATGGTGAGGGTCACGACGCCGTCGGCGTCGAGGTCCCACCGGAACATGGGGTGCTCGAACTCGCTCACTGCTGGAACTCCTGTAGGTGTGGCGGGGGTCAGAGGCGTTCGATCAGGGTGGCGACGCCCATGCCGCCGCCGATGCAGAGCGTGACGATCGCGCGGCGCGCCTGCCGGCGCTCCAGCTCGTCCAGGGCCGTGCCGATGAGCATCGCCCCGGTGGCGCCGAGCGGGTGGCCCATCGCGATGGCGCCGCCGTTGACGTTGACCTTCTCCGCGGGGAGGTTCAGGTCCTTGGCGTACTTCAGCGGGACGGCGGCGAACGCCTCGTTGATCTCGAACAGGTCGATGTCGTCGACGGTGAGGCCAGTGGTGGCGAGCAGCTTGCGAGTGGCCGGGGTCGGGCCGGTGAGCATGATCGTCGAGTCGGCACCAGACGTGGCGGTGGCGACGATCCGCCCTCTTGGGGTGAGCCCGTGCGCCTCCCCGATCCGCTCGTCGCCGACGAGGACCAGCGCGGCGCCGTCCACGATGCCCGAGGAGTTACCCGCGTGGTGGACGTGGTGGATCCGCTCGACCCAGTGGTAGCGCTGCAGGGCGACGGCGTCGAACCCGCCCTGCTGGCCCATCGCGGCGAACGACGGCTTCAGCGAGCCGAGCGACTCGAGCGTGGAGTCCGGTCGCATGTGCTCGTCGCGGTCCAGGACCACGACGCCGTTGCGGTCCCGGACCGGCACGACCGACTTCTCGAAGTATCCGCCGGACCATGCAGCGGCCGCCCGCTGCTGGGACTGCAGGGCGTAGCGGTCCACGGTCTCACGGTCGAAGCCTTCGATGGTTGCGATCAGGTCGGCGCTGACGCCCTGCGGGACGAAGGACGTGGAGAAGTTGGTCTCGGGATCGTTCATCCACGCCCCGCCGTCGGAGCCGAGCGGGAGCCGGGACATGGATTCGACGCCGCCGGCGATGACGAGCCGGTCCCAGCCGGACCGCACCTTCTGGGCAGCCACGTTGACCGCCTCCAGCCCAGAGCCGCAGAAGCGGTTGATCTGCAGCCCGGAGACGGTGTCGGGCAGTCCGGCGGCGAGAGCTGCGATGCGTGGGAGCACCGAGCCCTGGTCCCCGACCGGCGACACGATCCCGAGCACCATGTCGTCGATGGCACCGGGGTCGAGGTCGGGATGCCGGGTGCGCAACTCGTCGATCAGGCCGACCACCAGAGAGATCGGCTTGACGGTGTGCAGCGCCCCGGTGCTCTTCCCTCGCCCGCGAGGTGTGCGGATGGCCTCGTAGATGAGCGCTTGAGGAGTCGATTCGGGCACGGCTACTCCGTTCCTGCTGGGGAGTCTCATCGATCAGGGGTCGGCGGTGGTGACACCACGCAGGCTATCTAGTGACCATTCACAAGACAAGCCCGGAACCCTTCCGCGTGCCACTCGGATGGCGTCCGCACGAGCGCGGCGAGGAGGGTCGCATTGCACCGCCAGGAGGCATGAACGGCTACACGCTGCGTCCTCACCTGGAATGATGGCTGTCTGGCGCCGCCCACCGGGCCGGCCGCGAAGCATGCGGTCGATGAATCGCACCTGCGACCATCACCCGCCACGACCTCCGGCAATCGCCGGATTGGGCGTCTAGCCGTCGTTCACTTTATGGTCTACGCTCACATTCCGTCACGCCAGATGGGAGTTGTGGATGTCTCAGCACGCGATCACGGCGACGCAGTCGGACGGCGTCGGAACGATTCGGTTCAACAGGCCCGAGCGTCGAAACGCGCTGAGCCTCGAACTCTTCGGGGCCCTCGGTGACCACCTCGACCGATGGCGGCGGGACGACAGCGTCACGGCTGTGGTGCTCACCGGCGGGGAGGAGATGTTCTGCGCCGGCTTGGACCTCGACCTCCAGTCCGGATTCACGCCAGAGTCCCGTGCGGCCTATGCCGAGGCGTGTCTGCGCGTCTACGGAACGCTTCTCGACTACCCCAAGCCGACGATCGCGGCGTGCGCCGGACCGACCCTCGGTGGTGGGTGCGACATCGCGGTCTTCTGCGACATTCGCATCGGTGCCGAGAACGGCATCTTCGGGTTCCCGCAAGTCAAGTTCGGTCTCACGCCCTACTTCTCCCCCCTCTGGAAGATCGTCGGGCTCAGCCAGGCGAAGCTGTTGACGCTCAGCGGCGAGCTGATCGACGCCGCCGAAGCCCTGCGCATCGGCCTCGTCGACCGGCTCGTCCCCGCGGGCCAGGTGGTGGAGCAGGCGACCCGTCTGGCGCGCAGCATCGCCGAGACGACAACGAAGTCGGCGATGTTCAACAAGGAGATGATGCTGCGCTCGCCGGCCATGGACCCGATCTCGGCGCTCTCGTTCGAGACCATGGCCTACCGCGAGATCGTCTGGCACCCCGACGTGGTGGAACGGATTTCCGGCGCCTACGACCGCATCCGGAGCCGGTCATGAGCGCGGTCGACGCGGCTTTCCTGCGCGACTTCGCCGACCGCTGGCACGCCGCCTGGAACAGCCGCGAGACCGACGCCGTCCTCGGACTGCTCCACCCCGACGTCCTGTGGGACGAACGGATCTTCTGGCCGCACCCAATCAACGGCCGGGAAGCCGTGCGCAGCTACGTCGACGCGATCTGGCGTGCCATGCCCGAGTACGAGCTCTCCGAGATCCAGCTGTTCACGGCGGTCGACGACGGCCGGGCGTTGTTCATGTTCCGGCAGCGTGGCGCGGCACCGGCCGGCCTCGGCACGGACCGGCGCTTCGACACGCACGGCTGCGACATCTTCCTCGAATTTCGCGACGGGCTCCTGTCCCACTACACCGCCGCCTTCGAGATCACCGACATGCTCCGCCAAGTCGGCGCCCTGCCCCCACGCGGGGATCTGAAGGGCGGCGCCTACCTGCTCTCCCTCACGGGACCCCGACGACTCGAATCGACCACGCCTTCCGATCAGAACGAGAGGATGACGGCATGACCACCACCGCAGCGGCCGAACGGGCCGAGCGCTACCGCGAGCTGGGCCTCTGGGACGACCGAAGGGTCGGTGATCTGCTCAAGGACCAGGCGGCGCGAACCCCGGACCGGGAGCTGTTCGTCTTCGAAGGGCGCCGGGTCACGTACGGCGAGTTCGACGCGTGGGTACGCACGGTCGCTTCCGACCTCGTCCGCCGCGGGGTCCGCAGAGGTGACCGGGTCATGGTGCAGCTGCCCAACTGCCTGGAGGCCCTCGTCCTCCAGGTCGCGGCGTTCCGGATCGGTGCCGTGGACATGCCGATCATCCCGATCTACCGGGAGCACGAGGTTCGGCAGATCGTGGCCGACGCCCGCCTCTCGGTGATCGCGGTCGCGGCCGAGCTGGCAACGCGCCGACCGGTCGAGGAGTTGGAGGAGATCCTCACCGATCTCGGACACGCGCCTGCCGTGCGCTACGCCGTCGGTGGGGAACGCCCCGGATGGTCCGCGGTGCCCGGTCCGGGTGACGTCGCGGAGGTCGATCTTCCCGAGCCTCTTTCGGCTCAGGAACCGACCTTGTTGCTGTACACGTCGGGGACGACGTCGGCCCCCAAGGGGGCGCTGCTGACGAGCGCAGCGCTGATCGCCCACCTGCGCAACTTCCAGACTGCCCTCGGCGTGGACGAGGACGCCGTCATCCTGTGCGCCACACCGCTGTCCCACCTGGGTGGTTTCGTCGCCGGGGTGATCTTCCCGGCCTTCCTGGGCGCCCGATCGGTGATCATGCCGGCCTGGCGTCCCGACGAGGCGGTCGAGGCCATCGAGCGCGAGCGGGCTACCCTCGCGATGGGCGCGACCGTGTTCCTCTCCGACTTGGTGCAGCGCTACGAGGCCGGAGCCGGCCGGGAGCACCGGTTGACCTTGTACGCCTGTGCGGGCGCGACCATCCCACCCGCTGTGGTTCTGCGCGCGGAGGCAGTCGGAGTCCGCGCGATGCGCTGCTACGGCATGACCGAGACGGCCGGGGTCTGCGCCGCCGCGCCCGGGGACGCCCCTGTCGAACGGCGTTCACAGTGGGATGGCAAGATCCTTCCGGGCCTGGAGATCGAAGCCGTGGGACCTGATCGCAGGCCGCTGCCGGTGGGTGAGGAGGGCGAGCTACGCATCCGCGGACCGCAGCTGCTCACGGCCTACACCGACCCCGAATGCACCCGCGAGCAGATCGACGACGACGGCTGGTTCTACCCCGGTGATGTCGGAGTGGTGGACGACGAGGGGTGGGTGCGGATGTCCGGCCGGCTCAAGGACATCATCAACCGGGGCGGCGAGAAGTTCTCGACGCTCGACATCGAGTCGGCGATCGCGTCCCATCCCGACGTGGCGGCGGCCACGGTCACGGCCATCCCCGACGAGCGGCTGGGTGAGGGCGTCGGCGCCTGGGTGGTCCTCGCGCCGGGCGTCGAGTGGACCGGCCCGGAACGGCTCATCCAGCACCTCGAGGACGCCAAGCTCGCCCGGCAGAAGATCCCGACCCAGTGGACTGTGGTGGCTGCACTGCCGACCACGGCGAGCGGGAAGATCCAGAAGCACGCTTTGGTCACATGGGGCGAGCGGAGCTGACCGCCCGCGCCACGACGCGCAGCCCAGCGCCTGACGAAAGATAGAGCCACTTCATGGTTTCCAGCGACTCCGACGCCGCCAGGCCCTCCCGGGGCTGGCGGCGCACGGAGGAACGTCGTGCCCAGCTCGCCGAAATCGCGGCGCAGCAGTTTCACCGGCACGGGTTCCACCAGGTCTCGATGGCGGGCGTCGCTGCGGCGGTCGAGCTCACGGCGCCGGCGATCTACCGACACTTCCGGAACAAGGAAGAGCTGCTCGCTGCGGCGATCGGCAGAGCACTCGACGCGGTCGACGAGGCTCTCGCCGGAGTGAAGGACGCGGCACTGCACGAGTTCTTGCAGGCCGCAGCCGGCGTTGCGGTGGCCCGGCGCGAGGTCTGGATTCTCCTGCAGCGTGAGATGCGCCATCTCGGCGTTGAGCAGCGCGCGCCGCTCGAAGACCGCTTCGCGTCGATCGTCCGCCGCTTCACGACGGCCATCCAAGGGGAGCGGACCGACCTCGGTACGTCGGAGGTCCAGTTCCTCACAACGGCGGCCCTCGCCGTCCTGGCGAGTCCGTCGGTGTATCGGCGGCGACTGCCGGAGGATGAGCAGCGAGCGATCCTCGCGGCCGCCAGCGAGGCGACCTGCCGCGTGAGATGGGTGAGCCCGACCAGGCCGGCACCGCCCGACCGGCCGTTCGGAGGGCAGCGGGCCCTCGAGCCCACGCCCGGTCGCAGCGAGGAGGTGCTGGGCACGGCGATCCGGCTCTTCGCGAAGAAGGGCTACCAGGCGGTGAGCCTGGACGAGATCGCAGCCGAACTCGGCATGGCCGGCCCCAGCCTCTACTACTACTTCGCCACGAAGGCCGACCTGCTGGTCGCCGCCTTCGTGCGGGCCACCGAATGGTTGGCCGCGCAGCGAACCCGAACATCTCAATCCCCGTCGCTGGACGAACTCATCACCACCTACATCGATCTGGGGATACGGGAGCGACTCCTCTTCGGCGTCTACGTCTGGGAGGCGGTGAACCTCCCACCGGAGGCGGGGCGCCGAATCCGAGCCGGGCTCGACGCCGACATCGACGCCTGGTGCGCCGCGCTCGGGCGCGTCCGGCCGGAACTCACCGCCCCGCAGCGCCTTGTCCTCGTGCATGCCGGCCGAGCCGTCGTCCACGACATCGTCCGCCTCGGGCACTGGCACGACCGTCCCGACATCACCGAGGTGCTCCGCACCCTGGTCCACGCCGCCCTGGCGGCCCCCCTCGAGAGGTAGAACACCGTGCCCGACTACAAGTACCTCCTCACGTCCGTCGAAGACGGTGTCGGCATCATGCAGCTCAACCACCCCGAGAAGCGCAACGCGCTGGGTTGGGAGCTGCACAACGAGATCATCGCCGCGCTCGACGCCTGGGCCTACGACGACGACGTCGCGGCTGTCCTGATCATCGGCAACGAGCAGTACTTCTGCGCCGGGTGGGCCCTCGACGTGCTGCAGGGCACCAGCGGTGACGACCGCACCCGGTTCACCGACCTCGCCCTCAAGCTCATGGTGACGATCTACGACTTCCGCAAGCCCACCATCGCCGCCGTTGCGGGAGTTGCTCCCGGCTACGGCATGGATGTGGCCAACATGTGTGACATCACCATCGCGTCGGAGAACGCCGCCTTCGGCTCCACCCAGGTCAAGTACGCGATGAACGGCTTCTACCACGGCATGCTGCGCAAGACGAACACCCAGCGGGCGCGACGGATGTTCTTCACCGGCGACCCGATCGATGCCGAGGAGGCCCTCCGCGTCGGCCTGGTCGACGAGGTCGTCCCGGAAGGTCGGCTACGGGAGAGCGCGCTCCGCCTGGCCAAGCAGATCGCCGAGCACGGTACCGAACTGACGACCGTGCTCAAGGAGGTCGCGCTGCGGGCCTCCAACATGGACCACATCGGCGCCACCGCCTACGAGCTGCGGGTCACCCACGACCTCGTCCAGCGTGGCCTGTTCACCCGGCGGATCGCCGAGGGCCTCGACCGTCTGCGGGCCGGCCGGAGCAAGGCGACCGAGCGGCTCGCCGCCCGGTCCTGAGACCTGCCCGCCTCTCTTCCCAACTCGTAACGGAGGCACGAGCGTGCGGATCGGCATGCAGATGTCCTACAGCGGCGGTTTCGCGGCGACCGCCGACCGGATCGCGGATTTCGAGGCCGCAGGACTGGAGGCAGTCTTCGTCGGGGAGGCGTACTCCTACGACGCGGTCAGCCAGCTCGGGTACCTGGCCGCCCGGACGACGACCGTCGAGTTGGTCTCCGGCATCCTCAACGTGTACTCACGCACCCCGGCGTTGCTCGCGATGACCGCAGCCGGGCTGGACTACGTGTCCGGCGGCCGGTTCACCCTGGGTGTTGGCGCCTCGGGCCCACAGGTGGTGGAGGGTTTCCACGGTGTGCCCTACACCGCTCCCCTGGCGACCACACGCGAGGTCGTGGAGATCTGCCGCACGGTGTGGCGGCGCGAATCGCTCCAGTTCGACGGGGAGCACTTCCACGTACCGCTCGACCGTGAACACGGCGGCACCGGTCTGGGCAAACCGCTCAAGTTGATCAACAAGCCCATCCGGGACCGGGTGCCGATGGTCCTCGCCGCCATGGGCCCGAAGAACGTGGCGCTCGCCGCTGAGCTGTTCGAGGCCTGGGAGCCGCTGTTCTTCTTCCCGGAGGGCAGCAGCGCCGCGTTCGCCGAAGCGCTCGCCGCCGGCACCGCCAAACGCGACCCTTCGCTCGGCGCCTTGCAGGTGGTGGCCGACACCCAGTTGCTGATCACCGACGACCCCGAGGCCGAGGCGCAGGCACTGCAGCAGGTGCGCAGCCACCTGGCGCTGTATGTCGGAGGAATGGGCGCCCAGGGCCGCAACTTCTACAACGACCTCGTCGGCCGCTACGGCTTCGAGGCGGCGGCGGCCCAGGTCCAGGAGCTGTATCTGCAAGGGCGGAAGCGGGAAGCCGAAGCCGCGCTACCCGAGGAACTCGTCCGCGGCGTGTGCCTGGTCGGTTCCCGGGCTCGCGTCGCCGAACGTGTGCAGGCATTCGCCGAAGCAGGCGTCTCCATGGTCAACGCCCAGATGCTCGGTCGGGACCACGCAGCGCAGGTGCGGTCCGTGGCCGTCCTCAAGGAGCTGGTCTCGTGAGCGACTCCACAGAGGACTACCTCCCACAGGTCCGCGTCGAAGGACTGGGCCCGGTCCGACGCATCGTGCTGGACCGCCCGGACCGGCACAACGCCCAGACACCACGCATGTGGGCCGAGCTCGCCGCCGCGGGACGGATGCTCTCCGCGGACCCGGAGGTCTGCTGCGTGGTACTGGTCGGAAACGGCGCGTCCTTCAGCTCCGGGATCGACCTGGAAGAGATCCGTCGCCCCGACGGCTTCATCCGTCGGCTGGCCGCCCACCCGCCCGGCGATCCTGACCCGATGCTCGCCGCCATCGCCGTCGCGCAAGAGTCCGTCCGCTGGATCCCCCGGGCACCGTTCCTGGTCGTCGCCGCGATCACCGGCGCCGCCCTCGGGGCGGGGTGCCAGCTGGCGCTGGCCTGCGACGTGCGCATCGTCGCCGACGACGCGCGCTTCGCACTGGCCGAGGTGCGCCACGGGCTCCTGCCCGACCTCGGCGCTACGGCCTGGCTGCCGCGGCTCGTCGGACGGGAGCGCGCACTCGATCTCATGCTCACCGGCCGAGAGTTCACCGGAATCGAGGCCGTCACCCTCGGCCTCGCCCTCCGCGCGGTCCCAGCGCCGGACGTACTCAGCACTGCGCAGGAGTACGCCGAGGCGGTCGGGCGCCTGCCGCGGGCGATTCCGGCGTACCTCAAGACCGCCGTCGACGCCGCCGGCCTCGAGCGCAGCCTCGCGGCGGCAGCCGAAGGCCAGGCCGCGTGCATCCGGGCGAATAGTGCGCTGCGCGATGGTTGATGACCTGACGGGCCTGCCCGCCGTCGTCACCGGCGCATCCCGTGGACTTGGCCGCGCCTTCGCCCAGGCCGTGGCTCGAGCCGGCGCACACGTCGTCGTGAACGGCACCGATCCGGACGCAACTCAAGCCACGGTCGATGCCATCACCAGCGAGGGCGGCATCGCGATCCCCCGCGTCGGGTCGGTCACCGACGCCGCCTTCTGCGCACACCTCATCGAGACATGCGTGGAGGAGTTCGGCGGGATCGGACTGCTCGTCAACAACGCCGGCGTGACCCGGGACCGTTCGCTCAGCCGCATGACCGTCGAGGAGTTCGACGAGGTCATCGCCGTCCACCTGCGCGGCACGTGGGCGTGCAGCGCGGCCGCGGCACGCGCCATGCGGAAGTCCGGCGGCAGCATCGTCAATGTCACCTCTGGGGCCGGGCTGTTCGGGACCTTCGGACAGGCCAATTACGCGGCCGCGAAGGCAGGGATCATCGGGCTGTCCCGCGTGATGGACCTCGAGCTGGCTCGGCACGGCATCCGGGTCAACACGCTCGCGCCCGTTGCCCACACCGACATGACCGCCGTCTTCGACACCGGGACTGTGGCGCACCGGCTGCCGTTCCCGCCACCGGAAACAGTCGCACCGGTAGTCGCCTACCTCGCGTCCGATGCGAGTCGGCATCTCCACGGCCAGGTACTGTCCTTCGACGGAACAGAGCTGACGGTATGGTCGCACCCCGCCGCCGCGTCCACCTGGACCCGGACGGGTGGCTGGACGATCGAGGCATTTGGCGCGGCTCTCACCCCGGACGTGATGCAACATCCCAATCCCGATCGCTGGGGCAGCGGGATCGTGGCTGGATGACCGGCTCGGGACCGACCAGGCAAATCACAGCCGGCTGAAGCACCGGCTCATACCGATGCGCTGCCTGCGCACCGACCGGACCACGCACATCATCGCCGGGCATGCCTTCATGCAAAACGCCCGCGCGGCAACTACGAACTCGGACTCGACGCCCCGCGGACCCGCCGACGCCATTTGAATAGCGGCCGGCCGCGGTCGCTCACGTCGACCGCGGCAACGACAGCATCTGTGTGGCGATGTGGGACAGCGCCAGTTCTTCAGAGACCGGCACGGTGCGCATGACGCGCGAGTCACGGAACAGCCGTGACACCGGGTGCTCGGAGGAGAATCCCATGCCGCCGTACGTCTGTACCGCGCGGTCGGCGGCATTGAAGGCGGCTTCGGCGGCCGTGAGTTTGGCGATGTTGGCCTCGCTCGCGGCGGGCATGCCGCGATCCCACAACCAGGCGGCTTTGTGGGTCATGAGTCGGGCGAGTTCGGTTTGTGCTTTCACCCGGGCGAGCGGATGGGCGACAGACTGGTTGCCGCCCAGGGACCGGCCAGCGATCTGCCGGGTGCGGGCGTAGTCGCCAGCGAGCCGGACGGCAAGGTCAGCTGCGCCAACGGCCGCGGCAGCGACGATGACCCGTTCCGGATTCAGCACGTCCCAGAGGACATTGAACCCATCGTCGACGCCGCCAAGGACGCGATCCGCGGGCACTCGGACGTCGTCGAGGAAGACCGCGAACGACGGGACCGTGTTCATCGACATCTTCGGCAGTGCTTGAAGGACCAGCGTGCCTGCGGCGACGGCCTCTCGGACGTCGACGAGGAGCACGGTGAAGCCGCGGGTGGACCGAGTCGCGTGCTCGGCGGTGCGGCATGCCAGGATCATCCAGTCGGCGCGGTCGGCGCCCGAGGTCCACAGCTTCTGACCCCGTACGACGTAGTCGCCGCCTCGCCGCTGCGCCCGCGTGGTCATGGCGAAGAAGTCGCTGCCGGCGTCGGGTTCGGTGAGGGCGAAGCAGGTCTGGATCTTGCCGGTGGCCATACCGGGCAGCAGGGCCGCCTTCTGCTCGGCGGTTCCATGCCGTTGCACGCTCAGCGTCCCGAACGTGGGTGTCAGCATGAGCACGAATGCGCCGGCGACCCCCGCGCCACCCGTGGCGATGGCATCCATCGCCACGGCGAGCGCGAGCAGCCCCTGGCCACCGCCCCCGTACTCCTCCGGCACGGCGAGACCCAGCCAACCGCCCGATCCGAGGTCGGCCCACAGCTCGTCTGGCCAGCGGTGTTCGGCGTCGCAGCGGTCCCAGTACTCCGTGGGGTACTTGGTGACGAGCCGGCTGACGCCGTCCCGGACGGCGAGTGCCGCTTCAGGCAGCGTGAAGTCCATGTTGGACCCTTCGGTTGGCAGTGGTCAGAGGGCCTCTACGTCGACGCGTAGCTCGCGCTTGAGGATCTTGCCGACGGCGTTGCGGGGCAGCGCCGCAACGAACTCGTAGGAGCGAGGGCGTTTGTAGCCGGCAAGGCGCTCGCGGCACCAGGCGTCGAGGTCTTCCGGTGTGGTGTCGGCACCTGGTGCGGTGACCAGGACCGCGTGTACCCGTTGGCCCCAGGTCGCATCCGGCAGGCCGATGACGGCAACCTCGGTGACGGCCGGGTGTGCCGCGAGGACCGCCTCGACCTCCGGGCAGAAGACGTTCTCGCCACCGGTGATGATCATGTCTTTGATCCGGTCGGTGAGGTAAAGGTAGCCGGCCTCGTCGACGTAGCCTCCGTCGCCCGTAGACATCTGCCCGGCCCGCAGCGTCTGGGCGGTGGCCTCGGGCGCGTTCCAGTAGCCGTCGAACAGGCCCGGTCCGGCCATGGTGATCTCCCCGAATTCACCTGGTGCACAGGCGGTCCCGTCGGGTCTGACCACCCGGGTGCGGTAAAACATGACGTCGCGGCCGGCCGCGCTCAGGAGGCCGGGTTTGGTCTGTGGGTTGTGGTCCTCGGGCGGGAGCATTACGGCGATGCCGGCCTCGGTCATGCCGTAGAGCTGGGCGAAGCCGCAGGGCAGCGTGGCGAGTGCGTTGGACAGCATGGAGGCCGGAATCGGCGAGGCGCCGTAGAACACGGTCCGTAGGGAGCTGAGGTCGGCGTCGCAGATGGGGACCGTGCGGGCGAGGGCGTCGATGATCGTCGGCACGACGAGGGTGTGGGTGACCTGACCCCGCTCGATGATCCGCAGCGTGTGGGTGGGTTCGAAGTTGGCCAGAGTGATGCAGGAGGCGCCGGCGGCGGTGTAGGCGAAGGAGACCGTGGACGCCAGGTGGAACAACGGCAGGGTCTGTAGGAAGACGTCATCGCGTTGAATGGCCATGGTCGCCATCAGCGCCGAGACCCGCCCGAACAGCGCGGAGTTGCGCACGATCGCGCCCTTGGCCCGGCCAGTGGTACCGCTGGTGTAGGGGATCTGGGCAATGCCGTCGGCGGGCAACATGCCGATGTCGTGTGGTGACGAGGACTGGGCGGCCAGGGCCGCGTCGTAACTCGTCCCGACACCGTCCTGGCCAAGATGCAGCGTGTGCGGGATGTCCAGGCCGTCCGCGGCCGCCCCGTAGCCGGGGCCGTGGATCATCACGACGGGACGGCAGTCGGCCACCAAGGCCTCGATCTCCGGGCGGGCCAGCCGGAAGTTCACCGGCACAAAGGCGGCTCCGATGCGTTGGCAGGCGACCTGAAGCTCCAAGAACTGCAACTCGTTGGCGGCGAGGAGCGCGACCCGGTCGCCTCTCCGCACACCATGGGCCTGCAGAACGGCGCCGGCCCGGCCGGCCCGGCCGTGAACCTGGGCGAAGGTCAGCGAGGCATCACCCTGCGCTACGCAGACCTTGTCCGGCGTACGCCGAACGCCGAACAGCAGCAGGTCCGGAACGTGGTGCTCGCTCACAGCTGCCCCGACAATGCCAGGCTCCGGTGTTCACGCAGCCGGGCGAGGCCGGCCGCCACGCGTTCGCGAGCGTTCACGTCGGCGCAGGCATCGCGGTAGGCGGCGGTCTCGTAGTCACAAGCCGCGAGGGCGTTCATGTCGGGCGAGCGCAGGGCGATCTCCTTCAGGCGAAGCTGCGTCTCGAGGCCGAGCCCCGCCATGCGCTTGGCCAGATGCGTGGCCTTCTCCACCACACTGCCGACGGGAACCAGTACGTCGGCCAGGCCGATCCGGTACGCCTCGGCGGCATCCACGTGGTCGCCGGTGAAGAACATCAGCTTCGCCCTGCTCAATCCCACCAGGTGCCACAGCGGCGAGAAGTGCGAATGGATGCCGTACTTGGGTTGCGGCATGCCGATCTTCGCGTTCTCGGCCACCACCCGGATGTCGCAGTGCGCCAGGAGGTCACACCCGCCGGCGAAGGCGGGACCGGCCACGGCTGCGATCGTGGGCTTCGGGTAGTCGGCAAGCGTGCGATAGCACCGGTGGTACTTGCTCATCAGCCGGTAGTACTGCGTCGGTTCCAGCTCGAGGTACTCGGCGAGATCCATGCCGGAGGAGAAGAACTCCTCACCGCCGGTGATGACGACGGCGACGACGTCGTCCGAGCGCCGCCATTCGTCCAGGCACATGCCGATCTCCTCGCACACGAACGTGGCCAGGGCATTCTTCTTCTCCGGCCGGTGCAACAGGATCGTCCCGACGCCGTCCGACACAGACGTCCTCAGGTACTCGTACTCGCCCACGACTTGTCTCCTCAGGCTCAACGCGGATACGAAACCGACCCGCATTGGTAATGTAGTACGGACTATATTAACGACTCCGGCGCCTGACAAGAGCGGTGGTACGGTCGAGGTCCGATGACGACGAACGTTCGAGCCAGCCGCCCCAAGGGCCGTCCTCCAGCCAGCGATGGACCGTCCGCCCGCGAGCGACTCCTGGCATCGGCGAGACGGGAGTTCTCCGCCAAGGGCTTCCGGGGCGCGGCGACCGGCGACATCGCCGAAGCGGCGGGGCTGACGCCGCCGGCCCTCTACCACCATTTCGAGAACAAGTCCGGGCTGTTCGTGGCGGTGGTGGAGGACGTGTACGAGCAGGTGCTGCACCGGTTCGGCGAAGCCGTCCCGGCCGGCGCGTCGTTCGATGAGGCCGTCGACGGCCTGCTCGCCTGCTCGATCGAGGTCATGCGGACGGACCCCACCCTGTCCGCGATGGTGGCGACCGCCCATTTCGAGATCCGTCGCGAGCCCGAACTGGGGCTTCGGCTGCGCCCCGTGCTGCGCCGGTTCCGAGCGTTCTTCGACGACGTCGCGGCCCGCGCGAAGCCCGCCGGGCAGAGCACCGCCCACGAGCGCCGCAGCCTGTCCCACGCGCTGGTTGCCATCATCACCGGCCTGAACGCCGAAGCGCTCCTGCTGGGCCGCGACCAGGACTACGCCGCACTCGTCCAGGCGATGCGCACGCTGCTGCGGACCGGGACCGGTTCAGACTGAGCGCGCAGGCGCTCGTGTTGCGTCAGGCCGACAAAGGATTCTTCGCCGGGTTGCTGACTGATGCATGCGGCTCGGAGGGCGGCCAGATGAAAGCTGCGGTCCGGGTCGGGTTCGTCCCGCGCTGCCTTTACACATGGGCGACCTGAGTGGCGTTTGCCTTGGCTTCGTCGGTCAGGGTTACCACGGCCTTCACGACGGCCGTCGCGGTGGTCGTTCCACGAGCGGGCGCCGGGCCGTCAGCGGGTCCTGGGACGGCGATCCGGTGGGCGTCGAGCAACCACGGGCGACCGAGCGGACCACACGGGATCCGTGGCGGAGGAGTCGCCCCTGGCGACCAGCCGTTCGTGGCCCTGGACGCGTTCGATCGCGGGGATGACGTCGGACCGCAGACCGATCGACGAACCGAGGCGACGGTGGGTTCCTGCGACTGGTGCCTGTCCAGGTCGATACAGCTTCGCGTGCCGGCACGTCATCGTGGGTTGCCGTCCGGTGCCGCGCCGAGCGCGACGACATCGGGCGTGAATCACCGACTGGAACAGCCGTCCACGCCCGTCGTCGGCGGTCGTCTGACCGGTCAGGGGTGTGGCCGGAACCGGTCGGCGTGTTCGGCCGCCCATTGCTCGAACGTGCGCGCCGGCCTGCCCAGGACGCGTTCAACTGTGTCGTCGACCGTCTTGGAATCCTCGCTAGACGCCGCGTACCAGCCGACGACGAACTCGGCGTCGTCCCGGGACACTCCGGTGCGAAGGAGGCGCTCGACGGCCTGATCGTGCGTGATCGGGACGAATTCCAGCGGTCGGTTGAGGACCCTGGCCAGCACGGCGATCCGCTCGCTTGGGGTCAATGCCCGGGGCCCTGTCAGGTTGTACGCGTGTCCGTCGTGCCCATCGTCCAGCAGCGCGACTGCCGCCACTTCGCCGATGTCGGCCTCGTGGACGAGCGCGCTCGGATAGTCGTACGGTTCCCGAGCGACGCCATCCGCGAGGATCGAGTCGACCCACGTCAACGTGTTCGACATGAACTCCTGCGGCTCCAGGCGGGTCCATTCGATCCCGGAGTCCGCCACCGCTTGTTCGACCGGCCCGACGTACCCGCCCCACACCACAGTGATCCGCCGCACGCCCACATCCACCGCCCGGCGCACGAGGTCCGGCCCGACCTCGGCCAGGCCCGCCGTCACCGTGATGTGCAGCCGCTCCACGTTGTCGAACGCGCCGCCGAGCCGATCGGGTTCGGTGTGGGTGCCGGCCACCACATCCACCCCGGCCGGCAGTTGCCGCACCGCTCGCTCCGGAGCGCGGGTCAGCGCCCGCACTGGCTCGCCGCGGCGTCGAAGAGCTGTCACCACATGGCGACCAGTGTTGCCGGTCGCACCTGTCACCAGCGTCGTCATCATGCAGTCCTCTCGTCGACGATGACGCTAAATGCTGAAGCAGACTTGAGGTCAACCGGAGCCGTGACGCCTACTCCAGTTCCTCCTGGCGCCGCCCCGAACCCGGGGGCGGGCTGGTTGGCGGTCTGGCGGGTGAGGACCTGGCGGGTCTGCGACCTTCACCTGGTACTCGACGTCGCGCTTCGCCGACAGGGCAGGTCCGGCGACCGTTTAGCCGTCGGCGGCGGGGTTCAGCGATCAGCCGGTCGGCCCGGACACCCAGGACACATCGGCGGGAGCGATCCCGGCCTGCAGCGCCACCCGCAGCGACGCGATGCCCGCCGTCGTGGACTCCGACTCGGCGGTGATCGGCACGGTGACGACGTGAAGACGCACCCCGACGACCGCACCCACGTCGACGCTGTTGTCAGTGAGCTCCGCGGCCACTGGCGTAAGGCGGGGCTGTCGGGCGCCGACCTCGGCGCGCGGATCGGACGGTGGCGGCAGGGAGGGTGTCACCGCGCCGCAAGCTCCGCTCCAACAACCCGATCGAGTCGACTTTGCCACCGTCCGGCTTCGCACCAATCTAACGCTGACCGCCTCCTGCACCACCAGCGCGGACGTGACCTAGCCCCGGGCCGCTCGACTGGCTCGCACGCTGACCGCCGGGATGCTCAAGCACGTCTTCGATCCGGTGTACGGACTCATCGACCGGGCGGGCCGAAGTCGAAGCCCGACCCGGTCACGCCGAGTTCCGCGCGGACGTCGGCGAGCCGCGCCCGCATCCCGAAGAGCGCCGCCTCGATCGCGACGCGCAGGTCGCTGTCGTGCGGGTCGGCCGTGCGGGGGTCAGGGTCGTGCCCGAACCCCCCGGCGAACCGTTCCCACTCCTCGGCGAGGCCGAACATGTTGCGGGTGACGTCCCGGAAGTGCCGGAACCATGCGTCGTCGCCGAGCAGGTTATATTCGCGGGCTGTGGCCAGCAGGTAGCTGACCTCGGCGTTCACCGCCACGAACTGCCCGACGAGGGCGGCCTGCCGGTGCGGCAGATGCCGCCACGCCAGCATCGCGGCGAGGAGCGTGAACGGTGCGTCGCGCCCGGCCGTGCTCACAGGAAACCGAAGTTTCGCAGGACGCCGTCGTATGCGGAGCCCATCTGCCGGGCCAAGCCGATGGCCCCGGAGAGGCCGCCCGGGACGGTGGAACCCCCCGCATGCAGGACGTCGGCGCACCAGGTGAGGCAGGAGTTGTTGAAGTCCCAGGAGCCCAGGGACACGCCCTCTTGCTGCTCGATCAGGTCGATGGCCCTCTGAGGGTTGGGCAGGTCGAAGGTACCCGTCCACTCCGCCTCACCGTAGGGCATCTTGACCTCGTCTCCCATCCGCACGACGTTCTGCCCCCGCGCGGCCAAGCGTCGCTCACCACGTTACGGTTCGGGGTGATGATCTCGACCGTGGCATGCCCGGAGTCCCACCTGACGGTCGCCGTCCCACCGGGCTTGCCGCCTCCACCGCCGTTGCCGCCAGGCTTGCCAGCACCGCCGCCCGCTTCGGTGACCGTGTTTGTGCTTGGTTTGTTGGCTTCAACAGTCGGTTCGGCGTCGCCGCGTTTGGCGTTGACGTGTTCCTGTGGTTTGGGGTTCGTTTCGGGCCGCCTGCGGCGGCTTCACCCTCTGCCGCAGCTCCGCCGCCGCGTTCGGCGGCTTTGCGTTCCAGTGCGTTGGCGAGGTCGTCGGTGGCGTTGCCGAAGACTTTCTTGCCCATGCTGCGGATGAGGCCGGCTGCCCATGGCATGAAGGCGGCGGCGAGTTCGGCACCCATGCCCATCGTGGCGCCGATGATCATGCTCATGACGAACTCGACGCCGTCGAAGTCATGTTCATTGGCGAGGACCTCGGCCATGTACACCGCGGCGTTGGAGATAGCGCCGCAGATGACCGACTGGAGGGGTAAGAGGAATTGGGCGTAGCTGGAGAGCGCGGCGAAGCAGGCGGCGTACGCCGCCGTCGCGACGAACGCCTTCGCGGCGTTGTTGAGCGCGCCGAGGACGATGTTTTCCAGTTGGACTTGAGGCCGCCGGGGTCGGAGCGGTTGATCGGGTTGTTCTCGGAGTAGGCGTAGCCGTGCAGTTGTTGTGGGTCGCTGAGGTCGAGGATCGGGTCGACGCTGATGAACCGGCCGATCTTCGGGTCGTACTCGCGGGCGCCGAGGTGGACCAGGCCGGTGGGGTCGTTGTCGCCGCCGACGTAGCCCTTCTCGGTCGGCCAGCTGGCCGGGGCGGCGCCGCGCAGGCCGCCGAACGGGGTCTGACGGCGGCCGACCGGGTCCTGCGACTGCCGGCACCACCTCGCGAGCCCGGCTTGGGCGGGCGCCCGCCCAGGCACGGCAAGGAATTCCGGCTCACCGACGCCGAGACGTGGTCCGACCCGGCGGTGATCACGACGACCGACACAACCCGCTACGGCACCGTCATCGCCATCGGCTGGGACGGGCTGCATCCCGGCTGACCCACCGCGCCGCATGGCTCGACCACCCCGGCGACCTCCCGGTCCTGGCGGGCACCCTGATCTGTCTCACCGTCGAACGACTGACCGGCGACCACGACCCGAAACCGGTGTGGTTGTGGTCTTCCCGCACCGGCGCGGCACCGTCGCATGTGGACAGACTCTGGCAGGCATACCTACGCCGCTTCGACCTCGAACACACCTTCCGCCTGTTCAAACAAATCCTCGGCTGGACCACGCCGAAACTCCGGGACCCACAGGCGGCCGACAGGTGGACATGGCTGATCATCGCCTGCTACACCCAACTCCGGCCGGCTCGCACCCTGGCCACCGATCTGCGACGCCCCTGGGAACGCCCTGCTATCCCGGGCCGACTCACCCCGGCACGCGTCCGGCGCGGGTTCCGGAACATCCGGCCGAAGACCCACCGTCCCGCCAGAGCACCAAAACCCACAACAGCTCAACCGCGCGATTCCAGCCCTGGTCGGCGACGAGGCGTCCTACTTCCAGCGCCTGCTGGATATGACGGTTCTGATCCTGGAAGATCCCGAGGACATGCGGCCCGAATGACCCCGTCGCACCGGCACGGGGGTGCCCCCGGTGCCCCGGGTTATGTCTTCGACGATTTCACCGCCGGTCGTCTGCAACAACGGTGACCCTCCAGCCACCGCCTGGCCGCACGGATCTGCCGCGATTGGCTCGCGGGGCCGTCAGCACAGCGGCGATCGGTACAGCACCTCGACGTACCTGATCTCATCGTGGACCACATCGAGGATGAGGTAGCCCGGCCATGGCGCATCGAGACCGACGTTGTGGTGGCCGACTCCGTAGGCGCCAGCGGGTCTTGCGGCGGTGTAGAAGCTCTGGCAGAAGTCGTCGCCGCATCCGCAAAGTTCGACGACGCGAAGCCGACCGACCTGATCGGTCAATCGATCGTCGCCTTCAGCGTCCAGTGCCGCGGCGAGCTCGGCCGTGAAGACAGGCCACGTAATGCACACCAACGGCGCTTCAGCTGACCGGTCGTCCACGACGAGGAGGCTACCCGCGCGGGGTAGGGTCCGGCGTCGCCCACTGGAACGCTCGATCAGGTGCGCGGATATGCCGCGTGTGCTGCGCGGCGGTGGGACTCTCGTTGTCGCAGCGAGTGATGAGAGGCCGCGGCGATGCCGCGGCTTGCTGTCCTGCCGATCTGCGTGCACTCGGAGGCCGGCAAGCCATGGTGGGGAATGCGTCACTGCATGGCGGTGGCCGGCGGGTGGTCGAAGGATTCGGGGCAGCGGAAGGTGTACAACGCGTATCCACGCCCGATCTGCACGCCGACGGTGTCTGGGATGCGGCCGGGTCTTCTTCGGACGGGCGCCAGCTGCAGTGCCTGCCGTTCCAGTCGGCCGAGGCCGCGGTGAAGGCCAAGGTCATCGGGGCGCCGCAGACAGCACAATCCATTGGGTATGGGTCGGTCATGGCCGATGCGGTCAGGTTCTGCAGGTTCCGTTGTCCAAGGGCCGGGATGCCGGGCGGCGGTGGTGGTGGCAAGCAGGAGGGCGACGAGAACGCGGGGGAGGATTCCGGCGGCGGGTTCGGCGCGAACGCTATCGGGGTGGAGACTTCCTCGTCGAGGAAGGCCAGGTTCGACGGTCCTCCGTACAGGGATCTCGGCCTCGACGAGCGCGGCCGGCTAGGGCGCCGGGATCATCGCGCCGCCGATCAAACGACGCAAGCGACATCGACTGTGGACCTGGCAGGTTTCGCACTGCTAGAGTGCGATTTTGACGATTTGTTAGCTGGTAATCTGCCGTATCATCCGGGAGTCGGCGTGGCTCTGCCCGGTCATCCTGTCCGGCCGGGCAACGAAGATCGGCCGGCCGATGGCGTTCTTTTACGCCTTCAGGTCCTTGGTCCGTTGCGGGTGTGGTGCGACGGTGTCGAAGTGGATGCGGGTCCCCGGCAACAGGCTTATCTGCTGGCCTTGCTGCTGGCCCGGGTGGGCAGGCCGGTCAGCACGAGCGAGCTGATGGACCTGATCTGGGACCACGAGGTCCCCAGCAGTGCGCTCAACGTCATCCACAAATACGTCGGCGCGTTGCGGCGACTGCTCGAACCCGCGGTCCCCGCCCGTGCACACGGTTCCTACCTGCACCGCCGCGGAGACGCCTACCTGTTCACCGCACCCCCCGGCACCCTGGATCTCGTCACCTTCCGGGAACTCGTCGAGACGGCCAAGGAGGCCCTCGCACAGCAACGCCTTGAAATGGCGCTCGATCGCTATGTCGAATCGCTCGGCCTCTGGCGGGGCCGTGCGGGCGACGGTTTCACGCACAGGTCAACCGCGCTGCCGATCTTCGCCGCCATCGACGACGAGTTCTACGCCGCGTGCACTGAAGCTGCCGAACTGGCCGTGTCGCTGCGCCGACCGGCACGGGTGCTGGCGGCGTTGCAGCTGGCCGCATCGATGGCGCCGTTCCACGAACCCGTCCACGCCAGCCTCATCTCCACCCTCGGGGCGGCGGGACGTCAGGCGGAGGCACTGTCGTTGTTCCGCCAGGTCCGCGCCCGCCTTGCCGACGAGCTCGGTATCGATCCTGGCCCGGAGCTGCAAGCCGCACACCAGCGAGTGCTGTCGCAGCCCTCGGCGTCGCCGCTCTTGGCGCGTACGGACGGTGGGGGTGACGGCGCGTCGGTGCGAACGGCAGCCGGGCTGGTCGGCCGGGCCGAGGAACTCGCCCTACTGCGGCAATCCGTCGAGATGGCATTCACCGGCAGCCCAGCGCTCCGCATCGTCGAGGGCGAGCCGGGCGTGGGCAAGACCCGCCTGGTGCGAGAGATCGCCGCCGAAGCGAGCCGGCGTGGCGCGCTGGTCGTGTGGGGTTCGTGTCTGGAAGGCGACGGAACACCGTCGATGTGGCCCTGGGAACAGACGCTCCGCCCGATTCTCGACAGCCTGCCCGCGCCGTTGCGGGAGAAGTGGCTCGCCAGTGAGGTCGGCGGCCTCCTCGAATCGCGAGACGACGATTATGCGGCCGCGCCGGCGATTCTCGACAGCGGTGCGCAGTTCCGACTGTTCGAGCAGGTCGTCACCGTCGTCGGGCAGGCCTCGGCGCCGCGGCCCATGGTGCTGATCGTCGATGACCTGCAGTGGGCCGACGCCGCCTCGCTCCAGCTGTTCGGCCACCTGGCGGGCCGCTTACCCGCCGGCACAGTGATCATCGGTGCGCTGCGCGATCGCGCACCCACACCCGGCTCCAGCCTGTCGCGGGTGCTGGCTGAGGCCAGCCGGCAGCCCGGCCACCGCAGGATCCGGCTCGGCCCGCTCGGCTTGACCGACGTGACCGAGCTCATCCGCCGCGAAACCGGCCACGATCCCGGTGCCGAGGTCGCCCGCGACATCCATGTCCGCACCGCCGGCAATCCGTTCTTCGTCCAGGAGCTGTCCCGGCTGCTCAGCGACGGCGGCTCGCTCGGCGACGGCGGCGCATCAACACGGACCGGAGTGCCGGCCACCGTACGAGACGTCGTCCGCGATCGGATGACCGGTCTCGACGACAGCGCTCACGGCCTGCTGCGCATCGCCGCGGTCATCGGCCGCGACGTGGACCTCGACCTGCTCGCCCGCGCGATCGGCGTCGACATCGCGGACTGCCTCGAACGCCTCGAACCGCTGCAAGCACTCGGTCTCCTGGAGACCAAGCCGGAAGACCCGTTCTCGTGGCGCTTCGCGCACGACCTGGTCCGCGAGTCGGTCACCGAGACCACTGCGCGGCAGCAGGCCGTCCAGCTACATCTGCGCGTCGCCGACGCCCTCGAACACATCCATGCGGACGACGAGTCCGTCGCCGAACGCCTCGCCTACCACCTGCGGGGCGCCGGCCCCCTGGCCGACCCGGGTCGCACCGCGAAGGCACTGGCGCGCGCCGGTCGCCGCGCGGCGACCAAGCTCGCGTTCGCAGCCGCCTATCGGAACCTGGAATCGGCCGTCCAGATCGCCCGGACGGCAGGGCTGCTGGAGCTGGAACTGTCCGTCCTGTCGCTGCTCAACCTCCTCGCCGTCGAGCCCCCGGGAATGGGCGGCTCGACGTACGATCTGCTGGAACGGGGCGCATATCTTGCCGGCAAACTCGGCCGCGAGACGGCCGCCGCCGAGTTCCTCTTCTTTCGAATGACCGGGGCCTACGTCAACACTGAGAAAGACCGTGGGATGTGGGCTCGCCGGCTGCATGAGCAAGGCCAGGCGTCCGCGGACCCGATCATCCAGGCGTACGGCCGGCAGGCCTGGGGCCTGTACAATTGGGACATCGGCGACATCGGTGCGGCGTATCAGTGTTTCAGCTGGCTAGGCCGTACCACTGTGGACGGCGTTGCCTCGCTGCTCGCGAACTCCGCCGACCCGCACCCAGGGCCGGCTCAGGAAAGCCTGTACCACCTCGCCGGCCAGGTCGGGGGTGCCCCGATTCGACGCCGCCACGACCTCGGACGTTGGCGGATCCCGGACGAGTGGTTCGGCTATCTGGCCGTGATCACCGCGCTGCAGGGCGATGTCGAGACGGCGCGGTCCCTGCTCGGCACGGTGTACCAGGCCGAGGGAGACACTTTTGAGATGTCGGGCTGGACCCGCTACCAAACCATGGCCGCCTCGATGGCCGGTGACGCGGCCTGGGCGATGCACGCGACCGAGCGGTGGGTCGCGGCCGACGCCGACCTTCCCGGCGTCGCGCAGGAAGCCTATATCCGGCTGGACTGGTACTGGGCCCGTGCCCTCACCGGCGACGACCCGGCCGGCAACGCGGCCAAGGCCGAACATCTCCTGGCCGCGACCCTGCACGACCCGCCGCGATGGGGCCTCGCCTACTGGTACGGACTGATCGCCGAGATGTGGCTGGCAGCCGAGACACCCGACAAGGCCGCGACCGCCCTCGACCAGGCCGACCAGGCCATCAAGGCCCACGGCCAGCGCTATGCCGAAGGACTTCTCCTGTTGCTGCGCGCGCGCCTGCTGCACGCCCGCGGCGAACCCGTCGACGTCGTACGAGCCGCCGCCAACGAAGCCCGGGTCCGATCCGGCGAACGGGGGGCCCACCTCTTCGCCCGCCGCGCCGAGAGGTTCCTGGCCGATCTCGAGACGCAGACCGGCGCGGCAACCGGATAAAGGGCCGGCTACGCGTCTCGGAGCAGGCCCAGGCCGGCCAGGCTGGCCGCGGTGTCCAGGATCGTCTCCTCGATCGGCCGGGGCCGCCAGCCCAGGACCTCGCGTGCTTTCGCGCTCGACGCCCGGCGGGCCACGCCCAGGTCCGGAACGACCGTCGCGCAGCGAGGGCTCACCCGCGGCCGGAGCGCTGCGCCTCGACGTCCGCGCGCTCATCGACCACCGCCTGCGCCTCGGCTGGGTCCCGCCGACCCGCGGCGTCACCTTCCAGATCACGTCGGCATTTTGGTGCGTGTCGCCCCTTCGACACACTTTGAGGCATACCTGCTCTACTTTCGTGGCAAGTGTTCAAGTGGTTCTGAGCGCTCGCCTTACACATCTGCGCCCACCTGGCTGTGTGCCTCATGACGCGCCCTGTCGTGGCAAGCATCGACGATCAAGGGGTATTCCAGATCAGCACGACCGGCCATCTGCTGATCCCGGTTTGCGGTACGGCAGTGGTGCGGCATGGGGACCGGGAGATCCGCTCGGCCGTCGACCGGATCGACGTCCTGGTCAACAACGCCGCCCGGCCCGGGCCGACCGGCGTACCGTGAGCGGCGACGGCCACGAGCTCACCCTGCAGGTCAACTATCTGGCACCGGTAGCCCTGACCACGGTGCTGCAGGACCTCACCAGCCGCATCGTCAACGTGGCGTCGGCGACGCACTTGTCGGCGAGTCTGCGTCTCGACGACCTGGAGCTGGCCCGGCACCCCTACAGCGCCTCGGGCGCCTACGCGCACTCGAATCTCGTCCTCGTGACGTACACGTGCCGGCTCGGCCGTCGAGGGCGTCGAAGCGGTCAGCATCCACCCCGGCGTCATCGCCACCGGCCTGCTGCACGCGATGTTCGCCGTCGACGGCGACAGCCCCGAGCACGCGGCATGCATCGTGGTCACGCGCAGCGCGGACAACGGGACGTACCACGACGAGCGCTACGGCCGGAAACGCAGCAGCAACTGCACGACCTGACCGCCGCCGCCCTCATCCCGTTCTTACAAGCCGGGTAGCGCGGCGGCGCTGACGACGGCCAGCGCCATCAGGGTCGCCGCCTCTTCCTCGCGCAGGCCGCTGATGCGGGCCAGCGTGCGCCACGTCGCAAAGGCGAGCGCGAGGTCGAGCGCCGCATACACCAGGCGTGCGTCCGGGCCTTCGGCGAGTCCCGCGGCGAGCGTCTCCCGCATGGCCGCCATCGCCGGCCCCATGTGCACGGCGTTCACCTCGGCGGTCAGCGCGTGGACCTGCTCGTCCCGGCTGACGCTGGCCATCAGCTGCTCGTTGCGGGCGTAGAAGTCGTAGAGCTCGCCGAGCGCGTGCCGCAGTCGCTCCTGCGGATCGGCGATCGGCTGCCAGGTCGCCGGGTCGGGCATCGGATGGTGTTCGTTGAACCAGCCGGAGCAGGCGAGGAACAACGAGCGATCGTCGGGAAAGTGACGGTAGTAGGTGTGCCGCTCGACTCCAGCACGCTCCGCAATCGCGCTCACCGTCGTGCGCACCGGGCCGATTTCGCCATGTAGAGCCACCGCTGCCTCGACAATTCGTTGCCGCGTCCGCTCCTGACGCTCCGCGCGCTTCTTCAGTTCGTAACTCCGTGTCACCACTCAATCATGCCACACCTGTGTGCAACGAAGTTGCGGCACCCGGGCCACGCTGCCTACATTCGCTGCACACACTCGTGTAGCGAAAGTGCCGCAATCGAACGAAGAGGGCAAAAAACCATGCTTACGATGCAGACTTCGACCAACCTCGGCCGCGTGGTCCGGCCCGGCGACGACGCCTGGGATGCCGCGCGCGGGACCTTCAACCTGCTGATCGACCAGTCGCCGGAGGCGATCGCCTTCCCGGCCGACGACCGGGAGGTGGCCGCCGTGATCGCCTACGCCCGCGAGCACGGTCTTCGCGTCGCGCCCCAGGCGACCGGCCACAACCCCGGGCCCCTCGGCTCGCTTGCGGGAACGCTGATCCTCAACACGTCGGCGCTCACCGGCGTCTCGATCGACGCCGGCGCTCGCCGGGTGCGCGTGGGCGCGGCCGCCAAGTGGGAAGACGTGACGCCGCAGCTGTCCGAGCTCGGGCTCGCCGCCCTGCACGGATCCTCGCCGGACGTCGGCATCGTCGGCTACTCGCTCGGCGGCGGGATCGGCTGGCTCGCCCGCAAGCACGGGATGCAGTGCAACGCGGTGACCGCCATCGAACTGGTCACGGCCGACGGGCGCCTGGTTCGTACCGACGCGAACAACGAGCCCGAGCTGTTCTGGGCCCTGCGCGGCGGCGGTGGCAACTTCGGCATCGTGACCGCGATCGAGTTCAGCGTGTTCCCGGCCCGCGAGCTCTACGCCGGCGCCATGTTCTTCCCGCTGGAGCGGACGTCCGACGTCCTGCGCACCTGGTCCGGGCTGCTGCCAGCCCTTCCCGAGGAGCTGACCACGTGGGCCACCATCCTGCACTTCCCGCCGCTGCCGGAGCTGCCCGACGCGGTGCGCGGGCAGTCCTTCGTCATCGTCATGGTGGCGTTGCTGGGCACCGAGGCCGAGGGGCGTGAGCTGCTGCGGCCGCTGCACCGGCTCGGCCCCGCGATGGACACGCTCGCCATGCAGCCGCCGATCGGCCTCGCCGACCTCGCCATGGACCCGGTGAACCCGCTGCCCTACCTGTCCACGACCGCGCTCATCGACGAACTGTCACCGTCGGCGATCGAGGACCTGACCCGCATCGCCGGGGTGGGGTCGACGGTCACGATGGTGCAGCTGCGGCACATCGGCGGCGCGCTCGCCCGCCACCAGCCGGGCGCGGGTGCGCGGGCGACGCTGCCCGGGAACATCGTCATGTTCAGCCTCTCCGTCGTTCCCGACCTGAGCGCGGCCCCGGCCGTCGAGGCCGACCTCGACGCGATCGCGGCCGCCGTCGCACCGAACCGCGTCGGCAACTACCCGAACTTCGTCGAGCAGCCGACGGACGCGAGCCTGTTCTTCAACACCGAGACCTGGAACCGCCTACGCCGCGTCAAGTCCGAGTACGACCCGCAGGACGTGTTCCGCGGCAACCACCACGTCCCGGCGTCCTAACGCGAGCACCGGATGTGCCGCCCCCTTTCGCGGGGCAGCACATCAACGGGCATCCATCTAACGGCGAACCCACGGTGTCGTGCGGCCTGGCGGCACAGTAACGACGCCTGTCCGAACAGACCCGAACAGTCCCGCCCTTGCCCTGGTCGCGGAACTTGCTCTCACAACCGGCGACAGACCATCAACCGGGCAGCACACGACCGGCAAGGAGCCGAAGCGTGACTCTCAGATTCGGGTGAAGTGCAGATGCCAGCGGCGTCGATCGCGGTGCGCCGGCCACCTCATGATCTCCGGGGTGGAGTGGGCGGACAGGTTGTTCAGCACGACGTGGATCGCCAGGCCGCGGGGCACGCTGGCGTCGATCTGCTTGAAGGACCGCAGTACGTCGGCGCCGGCGTGACCTTTGCGTAGATCGGTCAGCACCTCGCCGGTGGCGACGTTCAGCGCAGCGAACAGGTCGATGGTGCCGTTGCGTTTGTGTCGCGGGTCATCGTGTCGGCCCGGCCTGGCTTCATCGGCAGGCTGGGCCGGGGAGCAATTCCGGACGGACAGCCGCTGTCGACGGAGGGCCAGCCGTCCGGCGTACGCGTCGTGTTCCAGACGACGGCCAGCACGGTCGAGCTGGGGTGACTCACCCGACCCGGATCGCCTACGTCGGCGCCGAGCGTCCGCGCGGGCACATCGACGTCTACACCGACGCCGAGCTCGCCGTTCGCGACGTGCTGGACGGCGGCGACCGGATCGACGTCGACCTCACAACCGGGCAGACCACGGTCTAGCCCGGTGAGCCGCACACGACCACGGTGGCCGGCCTGCCCGCGGGCCGTCACCGGATCGAGGCCTGGCTGCCGCACAACGAGACCTTCGAACTGATCGAGCTGCGTGCCGACGCCCCGATCGAGCCGGACGACACCAGGCTGCCGCTGTGGCTGCACCACGGCAGCTCGATTTCATCGCGAGCGGAGCCGTCGGGGACGTCACACTGGGACGCCTGACACTCCAAGTCATCCGGCGACAGCTGCGCCCGCTGACCGACCGCCGCGCGGCCGACAAGAACCTGCACTACCTCGACGGCACCACCTTGTACGGCCCGGCCGACGCCGCCGAACTTCCGTTGCCCGACGGCTTACACCCGAGCCCCGAGGCCCACCAGCGCATCGGCACCCGGTTCGCCGAGTATGCCTTCGCCGGCGCCGGCCCGTTCACCCATGACCGCCGGCTGATCGCGGCGTACCGGGCGGTGGCCTGGTGACGTCCCGGACCAGGTCGGCCAGCACGCGGCGGCGGTCGCGGGGACCGTCGGCGGCCCGCGTCGCCGAGCATCATCGCGACCGCGGAGGGGACGGCCAGCCACCAGACCACGCCGGCGGGCCCACTACCCCGCGCACGGTGCTCGACGTCTCGTCCCAGGCGTAGCGGTTGAGCTTGCATCGGCGCCTCGGGCCAGTCGGCCCGAGCGCCGATGCGACGGGTACTACTCGATGTCCGAGAATAGACCCGTGAACGTCACCTGCGTCCCCTGGAGCCCGCCGAAGACCGCAGCAGCAGCGGGCGTGGCGACTGCCGCGGAGGCGTCCTCGTAGCTTTCGAAGTACAGGTCGAGCGTCCGGTACGCGGGCGTGGTCGTGCCGTCCTCCTTTGGCCACACCTTGGCCGATTCGACTCGCTGGAGCTTCGGGAACGTTTCCGCGGCCTGCAGCACCTCAACGTAGGCCTTCTCGAACTCGTCCGGGTTCGCGGGGTTGTCGATGATCAACGTGATCTTGGTGGGCATGGCACTCTCCTGCCGCATAGGTAGAACGAACGTTCTGTTGCGAACTACGCTATCCGTCTGGATCTCCCTTGTCTAGACCGAACGTTCTATCTTGCATCACGACGCACGACGTCCAATGCCCGGCGAGACCTTGAAGAAGACATCACCGCAGGACGACCCGGGCAGAAGGTCACCAAACCCCGCCAGCTGGCGAGTACCCGCAGGGCCGTCGCCGACACACGGCTGGCGGAGATCAACAGCGTCGCGGCCACCAGCGGCGACGACCCGGACCTGGACACCCTGCTCCTGCGCCTGCACACCGAAACGGCCTGCCGCCGAGGCGGAGCCCTGGCACTCCTTCCGGCCGACCTCGACACGGACCAGTGCCTCATCCTGCTCCGGGAGAAGGGCGAGACCGTCCGCCGGCAGCCCGTATCCCCGACGTTGATGCGACATCTACAGCGGCACATCGAGGAGCGTCCAGCCAGGCCAACCGCACCGGTCCTGTGCTACCGCGACGCCCGACCCATCGCCCGACGCCGATACGATCAGCTGATACCTCCGGACACCGCCACAAGCGGGGGCAGTCAGCGCGGTGATCTCCTGCGCCGCGATGAAGTCGGCCTCCGACACCGACGCCGGATGGGCCAACTGCCTGGAGATCACCCAATCGCTCGTCCTTGCCCACCGCTGCGTCTTGAACGGCCCCGGCAGATGCGCCGGCGTGTGATGCGCGAGCTGCCGGTTCCAGACCTGCCGGCCGGTGTATTCAGGTTCGCCAGGATCGCCTGCACCGTCGTCAACACCCACCCAAACCCGGTCCGGTGACGGTTACGGCCCGGATCGGCCTGCGACGGACACGGCACCCCGTCCGCGTTCAGCATCGCAGCGATCCGCGACACGCTGGGGCCCCACAGCCGCTCGGCGAAGATCCGTCGCACCGTCGGCGCGGTCGCCGGATCGACGTCGTGCCGCTGCAGCCGTCGGCCCCACTTCGCATGCATCGGGTTCGGATGCGGGCTGGCGTCCACCAGCCGATACCCGTACAACGGGCGGCCGCCGAGGAACCGGCCCTCGTCACGGATCTGCGCCCGCATCGCAGCCAGGGAACGCGAACGCCCCGTAGCACCTCCAGCTCCGACTGCGCCCCGAGCAGCATCAGCAACGCCCGGTGCGCCGGCTCAGCAGGATCGGTTCGACGCGGCCGAAGTACTGGACGTTGCGGCCGGCGGCGCGGCGAAGGTTCCGCCGGAACCGATCGAGCAGGACGGAAGTGCATCGCGTCCTGGGCCGCCCGCCGATCGCGCAACACCGTCTCGGCGGGATGCAGCGCATCGACCCCTCCCGGATGTCAGAAGTGTGCCATCACTTTGGCCCTCACCTCGGGCGCGACAGAACTCTGACATCGCCCTTCTGCGATTTTCCGTGCATTTTCGAGGCCAGTGCAGCCATGCCGGGCGGCGGTTACATAGTTGGAACGGTCGAGAAATGTCAGAGTAATGACACAGGACCAATCTGCTCTCACCTGCAGCAGCCGGCTGCACCTCGTTGGCGATACCGGGCTGGGCGCTTGGGACGCCGGCGGCTCGGCCCGGGACATGAACATCCGCACCATCCGCTGTGCCGCGACCCCGGCGTCACGCGTCCTTGACCAGGAACGGAGTTCCCGCATATGTCCACCACCAGCAAGCGGCTGCGCGCGCTTGTCGCCACGGGCGCCTTCGCGACGACCGTGGCCCTCGTGCTCGCCGGCTGTGGCGCCCGCGCCGGCGATGAAACGTCCAGCAGCAAGTCGGCCGGACCCAGTTGCGTCGACACCTCCGGCAGCACCATCAAGCTCGGCTTCCTCAACTCCCTCACCGGCGGCATGGCGATCTCCGAGAAGACCGTCTCCAACGTGCTGCACATGGCCGCCGACGAGATCAACGCCGGCGGCGGCATCCTCGGAAAGAAGATCCAGTACGTCCAGGAAGACGGCGCTACCGACTGGCCCACGTTCGCGGAGAAGACCGAGAAGCTGCTCACCCAGGACTGCGTCGGCGCCATCTTCGGCGGCTGGACCTCGTCCTCCCGCAAGGCCGTCAAGCCGGTCGTCGAGAAGAACAACGGCCTCTTCTTCTACCCGGTGCAGTACGAGGGCCTCGAGGCATCGCCGAACATCTACTACACCGGTGCGACCACGAACCAGCAGATCATCCCGGCGATGGACTTCCTCGCCTCCAAGGGGGTGAAGAAGCTGTTCCTCGCCGGCAGCGACTACGTCTTCCCGCGCACCGCGAACGCCATCATCAAGCTCTACGCCGCCAAGCTCGGCATCCAGATCGTCGGCGAGGAGTACGTGCCCCTCGACAAGGACGACTGGACCACCCAGGTGGCGAAAATCAAGGCGGCCAAGCCCGACTTCATCTTCAACACCATCAACGGCTCGTCGAACGTCGGCTTCATCAAGGCCTACTACGACGCCGGCCTCACCGCGGCGACGACGCCGATCATCTCGGTGTCGATCGCCGAGGAGGAGGCGCCGGCCATGGGCCACGAGGTCACCGGCCACTACGCGTCCTGGAACTACTTCCAGTCGCTCAAGACCGACACCAACCCGAAGTTCATCGAGAGCTGGAAGGCCTATCCCAAGAGCAGCGGCGTCACCTCCGACCCGATGGAGGCCGCCTACATCTCGCTGTACCTGTACAAGGCGCTCGTCGAGGCGGCCGGCTCGTTCGACGTCGCCGCGGTGAACGCCGCAGCGAAGAAGAACACCATCACGTTCGCCGCACCGGAGGGCACCGTCACGCTCGACGGCGAGAACCACCACATCTCAAAGCCGGGCCACATCGGCCGGATCAACGCCAGCAACCAGTTTGACATCGTCTGGTCCTCCGACAAGTTCATCAAGCCCGACCCGTTCCTCAACGGCTACGACTGGTTCCCGGCGAACGTCCGCGACCAGCTCGTGAAAGCCGCGGGCTGATCGCCCCACCCCCTGCACGGACGCGGGGTTGCGTGTCGCTGCGGCAGGCAACCCCGCGTACCCGGATCCGAATCCCCCTCCGCACAGAGAGCGAGAGCACGTGGACGCACTAATCTCACCGCTGCTGAACGGCAGCGCACAGGGTGCGCTGCTCCTGCTCGCCGCGCTCGGCCTCTCGCTCACCTTCGGCCAGATGGGCGTGATCAACATGGCCCACGGCGAGTTCCTCATGATCGGCGCCTTCACCGCCTACCTCGTCCAGCAGGTCATCGACTCCAGCGATCTGTCGATCCCGGTCGCGCTGCCGGTCGCGTTCGTCGTCGCCGGACTGTTCGGCCTCCTGCTGGAGGTCAGCATCATCCAGTGGATGTACCGCAGGCCCCTCGACACCCTGCTCGTCACGGTCGGTGTCAGCCTGATCCTGCAGCAGGCGGCACTGCAGATCTTCCCGTCCCAGGGCGTCCCGGTGGAGAAGCCAGGCTGGCTCGACGGGCAGTTGACCATCCTCGGCTACGACTGGCCGCTGCGGCAGGTGTTCACCATCCTGCTCGCGATCGTCTGCGTCGCCGCGCTGGCGGCCTGGCTCAAGTACACCTCGTTCGGCCGCCGCATCCGGGCGACCGTGCAGAACCGGGACCTCGCCGAGACCGCGGGGATCTCCACCCGCACCGTCGACCGCCTGACGTTCTTCGTCGGGTCGGGTCTGGCCGGGATCGCCGGAGTGGCCGCGTCGCTCATCGGCGGCACGAACTCCCAGATGGGCGCGCAGTACATCATCCCGGCCTTTCTCGTCGTCGCCGCCGGCGGCATCGGCCAGCTCAAGGGCACCATCGTCGCCGCGTGGGCGGTGGGCGTCGTCCTCTCGTGCTTCGCCTACTGGACGACCGGCAGCCTCGCGCAGGTGCTTGCCTTCATCCTCGTGATCGTCTTCCTGCAGGTGCGCCCGCAGGGCCTGTTCACGGTGCGAACCAGGAGTCTGGTATGACCAAACTGAAGCCACAGCTTTCCCTCGTCGGCATCGGGGTGTTCGCCGTCCTGCTCCTCGCGGTCGCTCCCCTCGTGCTCACCGACCACTGGCTCGGCAACCTCGGCAAGTACTGCTGCTGGGCGATCGCCGCCGTCGGCATCGGCCTGGCGTGGGGCCGAGGCGGGATGCTCGTCATGGGCCAGGGGGTGTTCTTCGCCCTCGGTGCCTACTCGATGGCCATGCACCTCACGCTGGAGACCGCCGGTGACGGGGTCCCGGGGTTCATGGTGCTCTACGACCCGCTCGCGCCGCTCCCGGCGTTCTGGGAGCCGTTCCGCAGCGCTGCGTTCACCCTGCTGGCGATCGTGCTGCTCCCGGTGGTCGCGGCCGGCATCCTCGGCTACGCGCTGTTCAAGCGCCGCGTGAAGGGCGCGTACTTCGCGATCCTGACGCAGGCGCTCGCCGTCGCGCTCGCTACCCTGATCAGCTCCACAATCCGCGAGACCGGCGGCGACACCGGACTCAGCGACTTCAAGTACTTCTTCGGTTTCGTGCTGAACGACCCGGCGAACAGGAACATGGTGTACCTCATCACGGCAGCGCTGCTCGTCGTGTGCCTGCTCGTGGTGTGGCAGCTCTACCGCAGCCGCTTCGGTGAGCTCCTCGTCGCCACCCGGGACGCCGAGGAGCGCGTGCGCTTCCTCGGCTACGACCCGGCCAACATCAAGCTCGTCGCCTTCGTCGTCGCAGCGCTGATGGCAAGCATCGGCGGAGCGATGTTCGTGCCCATCGTCGGCATCATCACGCCGGCCGAGATCGGCGCTGCCGCCTCGATCCTCATGATCGCGGGCGTTGCCTTCGGCGGCCGCGCCTCGCTCTTCGGCCCCGCGCTCGGTGCGATGGCGGTCGGCTGGGGGCAGTCGAGCCTCGGCTCCACCTGGCCCGACGGTTGGACGTACATCATCGGCCTGCTGTTCATCGTCGTCATCCTCTTCCTGCCGAAAGGACTGTCGTCGGTGCTCGCCAGGTTCACGACAGCGCGCCGGAGCCCTGGTGAACAGCCCGCAGCTGCGACCGCCACCCTGCAGCTCGAGGAGGCGAAGTCGTGACCGACGCCTCGCTCGTCGTCACGGACCTCCACGTCGAGTTCTCGGGCTTCGTCGCGGTCGGCGGCGTCTCCTTCGACGCGCACCCTGGCGAGGTCCGGTTCCTCATCGGCCCGAACGGCGCCGGCAAGACGACCTGCATCGACGCCATCACGGGGCTCTCTGCGGCTACCGGGTCGGCAAGGCTCGGCGAGCAGGAGCTGCTCGGCAGGCCGGTACACAAGATCGTCCGGCTCGGGGTCGGCCGCACGTTCCAGACCGCCAGCGTCTTCAACGAGCTCTCGGTGCTGCAGAACCTCGACATCGCCGCCGGACGCCACCGCCACGCGGCCTCGCTGCTATGGGCCCGGCGTCGCGTCGAACCGTCGATCGTGCAGGCGCTTGAGGAGACAGGACTCGCCGGCGAGCTCGCCACGCCGGCCGGCATCCTGTCGCACGGCCAGAAGCAGTGGCTGGAGATCGCGATGCTGCTCGTGCAGGACGCGAGGGTGCTGCTGCTCGACGAACCAGTCGCCGGCATGAGCCAGGACGAGCGCACCGCGACCGGCGAGCTCCTGCAGCGCGTCGCGGCGAAGCGCATCGTGCTGGTCGTCGAGCACGACATGGACTTCATGCGCCGCTTTGCCACCCGCGTGACGGTGCTGCACCAGGGCAAGGTGCTCTCGCACGGCTCGGTGGCCGAGGTGCAGGCCGACCCCAAGGTGCAGGAGGTCTACCTCGGCACTACGGGAGCCGCGACCACGGCCGCCATGTCGGTCGTGCCCGAAGCGGCAGCCGTCGGGCTCGCAAGCTCGCCGGAAGTGGTAGCCGGGACGCAGCAGCAGAAGGAGGACTGACATGCTCGAACTCACCGACATCGAGGCCGGCTACGGGCGCACGCGGGTGCTGCACGGCGTGACGGTGCCGGCCGGGAAGGTCGTGGCCGTGCTCGGCCACAACGGCGCCGGCAAGACGACGCTGCTGCGTGTCGCGATCGGGCTCATCAAGCCGACGAAGGGCCGCGTGTTCTTCGACGGCGAAGACATCTCGTCGCTCGCCCCCAACAAGCGCGTCGCTCGCGGCATGGCGTACGTGCCGCAGGGTCAGCAGGCGTTCGGCCAGCTCACCACGCTCGAGAATCTGCAGCTCGTCGCCGACGGACGCCGGGGCGGCAAGGCCCTCATCGACGCGCAGATGGCTCGCTTCCCCGCGTTGGAGCAGTTCGCAGCCCGGAAGGCAGGCCTGCTCTCGGGCGGGCAGCGCCAGCAGCTCGCGATCGCCCGCGCCCTCATCACCGAGCCGAAGCTCCTCATCCTTGACGAGCCGACCGAGGGCATCCAGCCCACGATCGTCGCCGAGATCGAGCGCACCATCGTGCAACTGGCCGCCGAGGGCATCAACGTGCTGCTCGTCGAGCAGCACATCGGCTTCGCCCTCGAGGCCGCTGAGCGTTACGTCGTGCTCGCCTCTGGCTTCGTCACCCAGACCGACGAGGGGGGATCGGCAGCCATCTCCACCGTGCGAGCCGCCATGGCGATCTGAGCCGACATTACCGGTTTCCGGGCCTGCAATGCTTTCGAAACAACGAACCCGGAAGATGCCTCACGCCCGGCGCGTGAGGGGATGCCACTGTGAGCAGGACAGGCAACGCGCGCGCGGCCGCGGAGGACAGCCTCGAGGACTATGCCTTCCGATATGTGCCGCGCACCTTCCGGCGCTGGAGCGCGGCCTCCGTCGGCGCGACAGCCCTCGGGTCCATCGCGTTCCTCGCCGATTTCTCGATCGGCGCGACCATCGGCATCGACCACGGTACCGCCAATGCCATGCTCGGCATCCTGTTCGCGTCGGTCATCATCGTCATCGTGGGCGTACCCGTCGCCTACTACGCCGCCCGCTACAACCTCGACCTCGACCTCATCGCCCGTGGCTCGGGATTCGGCTACTACGGCTCGATCATCACAACCGTGGTCTTCGCGGGCTTCACCTGCATCTTCTTTGCCTTGGAGGGCGCCATCATGGCGCAGGGGCTGCAGGTGGCGACGGGGACGCCGCTGTGGCTCGGCTATCTCATCTCGACCGTGGTCGTGATTCCGATCGTCATCTACGGCATGCGTGCGCTGGAGCGCCTGCATTTCTGGACCACGCCCCTGTGGCTCGCCCTCGCCCTGCTGCCGCTGCTGTGGATCATCGTCTCCGACCCCGAGTCAGTGCGCGCCTTCACGTCGTTCGACGGCAAGTCCGACGGCTCGATCAGTTTCGGCGCCGTTGTCTCAGGCGCGGCCGTGTGCTTCGCCCTCACCCCGCAACTGGCGGAGCAGATCGACTACATCCGCGCCATGCCGCCGCGCACGCCGTCGAACGCCCGCTCGTGGTGGACGTCGTTCGCATTGTCCGGCCCGGGCTGGGTCATCTTCAGCAGCACCAAGCAGATGATCGGGGTGTTTCTCGCCGTCTACGTCCTCGTGAAGGTCGATCCCACCCTCGGGCACTCCGCGACCGAACCGGTCAAGCAGTTCGTCGGCATGTACCAGACCCTGTTCCCGGACTGGCTCGCCATCGCCCTCGCCCTCGTGCTCATCGTGGTCGCGCAGGTGAAGATCAACGTGACGAACGCATATTCGGGCTCGCTCGCCTGGTCGAACGTCTTCACCCGGGTGGCGAAGCACTACCCGGGTCGCACGATCTTCGTGCTGCTCAACCTTGTGATCGCGTACGCGCTCATGATGCTGGACGTCTTCACCCTCATCTCCTTCGTCCTGAGCCTGTACGCGAACGTCGTCATGGCGTGGCTCGTGACGATCGCCACCGATATCGCGATCAACAAGTGGGTGCTGCGCATCTCGCCGCGCTTCCCGGAATTCCGCCGTGGCATGCTGCACGACTGGAACCCGGTGGGGCTCGTGTCGGTGGGGCTCGCCTCGGTGCTTTCGCTGCTCGCGTTCGCCGGGCTGCTCGGCACCGCCGTCAAGCCGTTCTCGGTGCTCATCGCGATCGGCGTCGCGTTCGTCGCCACGCCGGTCATGGCCCTCGCCACGCGGGGGCGCTACTACCTCCGCCGCCGCTCCGACGGCATCGACTCTCCCCTGTTCGACGAGCACGGCAACCCCTCGGGCGAGCGGCTCCGCTGCCATGTCACCGGATATATGTTCGAGCGACCGGATATGCTGGCCTCGGCCCAGCGAGGGGCGCACGGCCAGGTGCAGTACGTCTCGTCGCTGGCGCTCACGCTCGACGATTCCGATCGCTACGTGCTTCCGCCGGAGGTCACCGGCCCCCCGCACTGGGCGACCGATCGAGGCAGGGGAACGTAATGGAGGAGCCGGTCGACACCGCGACCGCGATTCTGGCGAGCGCGGCGGTGCTGCTGCGTGAGCACACGTTCGACGACATCTCCTACCGCGCCCTCGCCGACGAGGTCGGCATCTCGGAGCGCACGGTGTACCGCCAGTACCCCACACGTGCGCACCTGCTCGTCGCACTGTCGAACTGGATTGAGCAGACCCATTTCCCGCTGCCGCCGTTCGTGACCGTGGCCGATTTCCGCACTGCCGTGCACGAGCGATTCCGCGCCTTCGACGCGTCGCCCGCGTACGCATTCGTCGGCGCACGGGCGTCTACGATCTCGCTGACGCTCGACGCCGAGCCCGCCTACATCACGCGTGCGATCGAGGCGATGCTCGACGTGTCGGCCTCGACGCTCAACCGGCGGGATCGGCGGCGGGTCGCGGCATCCCTGCGTTACTTCTCGTCGGCGATGTTCTGGGCGCGACTGCGCACGGGCTTCGACCTGGATGCCGGCGAGATCTGCGACGCGTTCGATCGCGCCGTGGGCACAATGCTCGCGAGGCTGCCCGACGCGACGTGGGCGGAGCCGTGAGCAGGTCGACGGCCGTCCCGGCGCTGAGCGGCACGCAAGCGGCGATCCTCGCCGCCTACGCCGAGCTGATCGAGGAAATCGGCAGCGACGACGTGTCGTACCGGCTCGTCGCCCGCCGGGCCGGCATCGCCGAGCGCACGGTGTTCCGCAACTATCCCACGCGGGTCGATCTGCTGCTGGCGACCGCAGCGTGGATCGAGGCGACGGTGTTCGTGCGCGAGGAGTCGCACTCGATCTTCGACATCCCCCTCGCGATCCGCGACGCGATGCAGCGGTACGACGAGCGGCCGGAGCTCGCGCACGTCGTCGCCGAGACGGCAATGCGCGGCGTGAGCGGCGCGGCGCCGTCGCTCGGCCGGGCCCACCTCGAGCGGCTGCTGGACGCCGAGGTGCCATCCCTCGACGCGGCGCAGCGCAGAGCGGTCATCGTGGCGCTGTCCCACCTCGACTCCGCAGCGACCTGGGTGACGTTTCGCCGCGAGTTCGGCATGGACCGGCGTGACATCGCCGACGCAGCCGCATGGGCAGCGGAGGCGGTGCTCGACAGCATCCGCGACCGCGTCGTCCCGTAAGCGCCGGGCGGGCGACCGCACCGAGCACCGGGCCGACGACGTGGACCCACCAGAACGGGAACTCGACGGCAACGATGTCCGGGCCGAGGGTCCGTGCCGGTTTGAGCGAGCCGCCACGGCGTACCCGGGCCCGGCCGGGTCGAACCCAGGACCAGGCTCTTGCGCAGGGCGCCGTACATCAGCCAGTCCACGAGCCCGGCCACCACACCGCCCAACAGATGCGCGGCGATGTGGGCCGGGACCATCCGCCAGGGGAACTGGACCCGCGACAGCCAGCGCGAGCGTCCCGCCGGGTTGAGGTAGGCCCCGGAGCGCTCGGCAGTGACATAGACCGCGGCGACCACGCCGAACTCTTCATGGACCTACCGACGACCATGCGACGGCGGCCAACCATGAACCTAGGAACCCGATGAACCACACAACAAACCGTTCGCCGCAGTGAGCGAATCCACCGACGCTTTCGCTTACCTCCGGTGCACTCGCAGCAACGGCTGAGCGTTCCCGGCATCAGCTCACTGAGCTCAAGCATCCGCGGAACCTAAGACGGCTGAACGACATTGTTCGTGATGAAGGCGCGGGTCATCTCAGGGCCTATTTCGCGCCGGGGGCGTACACCGGCAGTGGTTTCGAGACCTTCGCGGGTGGTGGCGACCGCGCCGAGAGCTGCGACAGCGATCTCTACGCGGTGGAGGCGCTCAATGTCCAGGTTCCGTTTGCTGTCCCGCCAGCGCCGCCCGCAGCTGCAGCGGCGAGACGGCCGACGCCCTGCCCGCCCGCGGCGCAATCGGCACCCGCGTGCGCGAACACGTCGAAACGCGCCGCATCGAACTGCTCACCGGCTGCTCCGTCCAGTCGGTGACCGCGACCGACGGCCGGATCGAGCTGTCCGACGGGACCCGGACGGCGACCGCCGACCGGATCGTGTCGGCGACGGGGTTCCGGCCCGACCACACCATCACCAGCGAGCTGCGCCTCGACCTCGACCCGATCCTCGGCTCGACCCGTGCCCTGGCGCCGCTCATCGACCCGAACGAGCACTCCTGCGGCACCGTCCCGCCGCAGGGCGTCGACGAGCTCACTCACCCCGAGCCCGGCTACTACGCGATCGGCGTCAAGTCCTACGGACGCGCGGCGACGTTCCTGCTCGCCACCGGCTACGAGCAGGCCCGCTCCGTCGTCGCCGCGCTCGCCAGCGGATGGGCCGCCGCCCGCGACGTCCATCTCGGCGCAGCCGACTCTGACGTAGACCGTGGCAAGGAGACCGATGAGCCACGCTCGTTGCCCCGGCATGACGCGTCAGCGTTTTGGGCGGGGGCGCCCCGATCGATCCAGGTAGCTTCCGGCCATCACTCTCTGCTCATCAAGCACCGGCACGGCCCGTCCGGCGCCGCAACGCCTTAAGTTGCCATGAAATCACAGGTGGAGGCCTTGGCGTGGCCCCGTGCCGATCAGTAATGTCAACGCACGCCTGATCCGGACACTGATCACAACGGGTGACGCCGGGCCGGGCCCGCCGAGTCGTGCTCACACGAGCCGGGGACCCACCGCAACTGGGGTGAATCCACAGGCCGACGGCCTGTGGTAGGGCGACCTTTCGCGCCCGAACCCGTCAGCTAACCCGGTAGGCGGACGCGTAAGGAGAGCATGCTCGTGCACGTCCAGTTCAAGCCCCAACCCCCGCCAGTTCCTTGGCCGCCCCGCACGTGTGCTGTGAGCCTTTCGGTTCCAGTCAGCCCCTGAGGACCGTCGAAGGTCCACGCCGGACCTTGTTCCGCGGTGACGGTCACGCCCAGACGTAATGCCCGGACATGGTCGCCGGACGCATCTCATCGGCGCAGCTCCGGCCCGAGCCCGGCGACGCGACGGCCGCCTTGCGGCGTGATCGCTCTCGCGTTCCGGAGTCCGCTGGCGGCGGGCTGCCGGTCGCGTTCTCGGCGCTCCATTGTGGACCGCCATCATCGATGCCCGTCATCGACGACCACCTGTTGGCCGAAGCAGGACACCGACGTGCCCTCGGTGCATGACTTCGGTGGTTTGGAGCCTGCAATGAACCGTGCCTCTGTCCCGTACATCGCCAAGCACGCGGCTAGCGCCCGCAGACCCCGCGGGCCCCGCGCGACAGTCCTCCTGGGCGGGCTACTGGCCGTGGCAGCCGGAGCCGGGATCGTCCTGAGCCAGATCGACGGTTCGCAGCCGAGCCGCGCCTCCTCGGCCGTCGCGCCCAATGTCACGACAAGTGCCGACCGGTCCCAGGGTGAACAGGCTGCGCGCACGGGCAGCGCCGCTCCGGCGACGCCGGCCACGCCCGCCGCCCCCTTGGAAAAGGTGCTCTCAGCCCGGTTCCAGCAGCAACCGAACTTCTACTGGTGCGGACCTGCGGCCGCCCGAAACGCGCTGGCCGCCAGCGGCTTTACGGTGACCCAGGCCGACATGGCCCCGAAGCTACGCACGACGACCAGCGGGACCGACTCCGCGTTCGACGTGACCCGAGGGCTGAACGAGGTCGTCGGCGGGAACGTCTACCAGACCCGGGAGATTCGGGGACAGTCGGCAACGCCGGCCGAGATCGGCCAACTGCAGGCCGATGTGGTGCGCGCCGTCAGCGCCGGCCGCGCCGTCGTCGCCAACATCGTCAGCTCGGCGAAGGACACCAACGGCGTCAGCCACACCTTTGACGGCGGGCACTACGTGGCCATCGTCGGGTACACCGAGAACGGCCAGATCGTGAAGGTCGCCGACTCTGCCAACCCGAGCGGCGACGGCACGTACTGGATGACGACCACCAACATCGCCAACTGGATCGCTCGGCGCGGCTACTCGTTCTAGCCGCTGAACCGATCCTTTGGGCGCACCGGCGCAGCTGCTTCCGCCGGAGCGGACGTCGTATCGACCCATGTCGCACCACGGAGGTCTGGTCCCTCCCGCTGAGACCGCTCGGCGAGAGGGACCAGATATCAGGGCTGGTGCGCCAGTGCTAGCGGACGTGGACGAAGACCGGGTTCGAGTAGAACCACAGGTCTTCCCACGGGGATTCCTTGCCGTCCGCGAGCGGCTCGGCCTCGTCGGTGCTGGTGCCACGGACGCGGGCGTACATGTCGGTCTCGACGTCACGCAGCGTGTACTTGATGACGTAGTCCTTGCCCTGCTTGCGCCAGTCGTTCGGACCGAACCGCGCCACCACCTTCGTGGTGGGGTTGGTGTCAGCGTCGAGGTTGGCGGCCGGCCCGGTGATCTGTCCGACGATGAGGTCGACGCGCCGGACCTGCGGGCGGTCACCGTGGTGGTTGGTGCCCTCCGGCGCCCGGAACTTGATCTCGATCTCGACGTCCCTGCGGCTCTTGCGGCTGACCGTGATGGTCTCGCCCATCGCCGCGTCGCGGCCCTGGCTGCGGGCGGTGAGGTCGAGGCTGGTGATCAGGTCGCCGGTGGTGACCCAGATCCGGCCGTTGCGCAGACCGTCCATGATGTCGGCGTAGTCCTGCCGGGCCAGCACGTAGGTCTTGCTGTACTCCCCCGGCCAGAAGTCGGAGCCACCCCGCGTCCAGTGCACGTGCGAGTCCGACGTGGCGGTGATCCACCAACGCCGCCCCTCACCGAGCAGCGAGTCCCACAGACCACCGACCCTGGCGGTCATCTGGTCGTAGCCGCCGTGCGTCGGATAGTTGCCGTAGCCGCCCCGCGCGCCGCCGTTGAGGGGGCCGGCCTGGTGGCCGGGAGCGCCCTCGAACCCGACGTAGATGTCGGGTGCGACGTTGTTGCCGTTGCGGAACTCGTGCGGCGTGTCCTGGCCCCACACCCCCAGGCCGGTGGCCGACCGGGCGGCGTGGTGCGCGATCACCAGCGGCTTGTTCGGCAGGCCCTTGGCGTACTTGAGGAACTCGACCATCTTCGCCTCGGTGTTCCGGCTCGGGTCCGAGGGGAACGGGTCGTTCTTGGCGAACTTGCTCTCCAGGTCGTAGAGCAACTTCGCCTCGTCGTCGTGCCGCGGGATCATCAGTGTGTGGTGATCCATCGCCGGCGCGTCGAACTCCATGCCCCAGAACTGCAGCACCTCGGGCACCAGCCGGCGGGACAGCAGCAGGTCCGGGTAGGCCTGCTCCAGGTTCACCTTGGAGTGCGTCGGGCCGCCGTGGTCCGTGCACATCGCCCAGGTCAGCCCGAAGTTCTTCGCCATGATCGCGTTGGTGACGATCGGGTACACCGCGTCGGCGCCCTTGGCGAACTTCGGCGGGTTCGTGGTCGTGTCGAACTCGCCGCTGTACTCCGAGTGGATGTGGTGGTCACCGGCCCGCCACACGCGCCCGCGGGAATCCCCGCGCTGCTCGCCGTTGCCACCCGAACGGTCCTCGCCCGTAGCCCACGCCACGCCGCCCCCGACCAGCGGGCTCGCCGCCGCCAGGGTCGCGCCGACACCGGCGTACTTCACCAGTTGACGCCGGGACATCCGGGAACGCTCGGCTTCCTCACTATCGCTGTTCTGCAACAGACCTCTCCTCGACTCAGCGGTTGCCACGTCCAACTACGAAGCCTCGTAGAACGGCCTGAATACCCAATGAACAGCAGTGACAGTGATGCAAAACAACGAGGTCCGGCCGGCCGAAGGTCACCGCCGTCCCGACAGGCCGGTGCAGCGTCACCGCGCCGTTGTGGCGCTCCCGCGCCGGCGCGGCCGCAGCCGCTCGAAGAAGCGGGTCGGCGCGACCCGCACCGCGATGAGCGCGGACGCTTCGTACCTGCTCGGCGGGTGGCCGACGAGGACGGTCATGTGCGACGCCCAGTCCCAGACATCGGGGATCGTGGCCCACCGCGGACCGATGTGGACGTTGCAGGAACACACAGAACGCGGCTGGGAGCAGGATCCTCGCCAGGCGGAGCCGCGGGGCCGGGTCAAGGTCCAGCCGGGCGATCGCCTCGATGGCGAGGACGAACGGCAGGAGCTTGAACAGGAAGATGCCGAGGGACCTGACGTCACGGTCCGGGCCGCCCAAGAACCAGGACGCCGGTGCAGCACCCCGGTGCAGCACCGGGCAAAGAGTCAACTAGCCTGTCTAGTAGATCTCTTCTCCGGGAGTCTCGATGGCGGCATTGTCCGATCAGTTGCTGGTGGCGACCGTCCTGCTGTACGTGGCAGCGATGGCGGGGTTCACGGCCGAGTTCGCCTTCGGCCGGACCGGCGCGGTGGCGCGGGTCGCGGCCCGCCAGTCCGTGCTCGCCGGCGGGCCGACTATCGGGACCGAAGAGCCGGACGAGGCGGCCCAACCCGCGGGGGTCGCGGCGGACGGGGGCCGTCGACCGGGCGCGAACCGGGCTGCGGCGCGGATCGGGCAGCTGGCGGTCGCAGCGACCGCAGCCGGCGCCGCCACGCAGGCCGCGTGCCTGGTCACCCGGGCGCTCGCCGCCCGCCGCGTGCCCTGGGGCAACATGTACGAGTTCATCGTCATGGTCAGCCTCGTCGGCGTGCTGGTGTGCCTGGGCCTGATCATCCGCCGGCCCCGGCTGCGGCCGTTGGCACTGGTGACCACCATCGTCACACTGCCCCTGCTGGCCCTGGCCGCGATGCGCGTGTACACGCCCGCGGGCCCGCTGGTGCCGGCACTGAACTCGTACTGGCTCAAGATCCACGTCAGTGCCGCCGCCGTCGCGACGGGGTTCTTCCTGTGCGGCTTCGTGGCGGTGATGCTGTTCCTGGTTCGCCGCCGGTACGAGATCGGCCTCGCCAGAGGCGCGGCGCCGCAGGGACTGACCACGACGCTGGGCCGGATCGTGCCGGCGGCCGACGCGCTGGAACGCGTCGCCTTCAGGCTCCACGCGTTCGCCATGCCGGTGTGGACGTTCGCGGTGATCGCTGGCGCGGTCTGGGCCGAGGCGGCGTGGGGCCGGTACTGGGGATGGGACCCGAAGGAGGTGTGGGCGTTCATCTCGTGGGTCGTGTACGCCGCCTACCTGCACGCCCGGGCCACGCCGAGCATCCGGCCCACCACGACCGCATGGCTGGCCGTCGCGGGCTGGGTGACCATGATGTTCAACCTGTTCGCCGTCAATCTCGTCATCTCCGGCCTGCACTCCTACGCCTGAGCCGGGAACCGGCTTCCAGATCGCCAGCAACGACTGTCCCTAGTAACTCAGGACGGATGGCTCCCATGGTCGCAACGTTTCGCACCCGCAACGGCCGGCGTCCCGCCGCCGCGATCCTCGCCGGTGCGCTCATCGGCGTGGCCGCGGTCCTCGTCGCCCCCGCGCCGGCCTTCGCGCACGCAGCGCTGCGCGGCACCGTGCCGACGACTGGGGCCTACCTGGCGCAGGCGCCCGACCTGGTGACCATGACATTCTCCGATCCGCCGAACCCGGCACTGGCCCGCGTGGTCGTCCGCGACGCAGCCGGCGCAGACCTGACCGAAGGACCGCCGACGGCCGACGGCCGCACGCTGGTCCAGCGGGTGCGTACGGCCACGACCGGCGGAACGATCGCGGTCAGCTACCGGGTGGTCTCCGCGGACGGTCACCCGATCGAGGGGACGTTCGCGTTCACCCTCGCCACAGCGCCGTCACCGGGCGCCACCACCTCTGCGGCGGCCGTCCCGCCGGCCGCGGTGGCCTCGGAGACCCCGGAGGCCGGCCAGCCACACAACGTGAACTGGGCTGGAGCGGCCTTCCCGATCGGTCTCGTACTCGGGGGGATCGGCATCGCGGCCGCCGTGGCGTTCTGGCCCCGCCGGCCGCTCGCGCCGGACGACAGGCCCGGCGTGCAGCCCGGCCTGCAGCCCGGCCCGGCACTGGACGAGTCTTCCGGCGGCCGCGACGTTGATCAGGCAGCGCCGCGCAGCGGTGCCGGACCGGCCTGACCACGCGTGATGGCAGAGCGACGGCCGACGTCGGAAGCGGCATGACAGCGGCAGCGCGTCCGGTGTGGCGCACCGCGGTCCGGTGGCCGGTGACGGGCGGCGGTCTCGTCCTGATCGCGGCGGCGAGCGTCGTCGCCGCGCGGCGGATGACGGTACCGCCGGACTCCGTCACCACTGGCATCGCGGAACCCGGCGCCCTGACCGACTGGGGTCTGCCGACCAGCCGTGCCCTCATGGTGCTCGCGTCGGCCGCCGTAGCCGGGCTGCTGCTGGCCGCCACGCTGTTCACCCCCCGCGCCGCGGCGCCGGCGGCCCGCCCGGCGCTCGACCAGGCCGGCCGCCGGCTGCTGCGCAGCGCCGGTCAGGCTTCCGTGCTGTGGCTCGCGACCATCGTCACCAACACGGCATTTGTCGCGTCGGACCTGTTCGGGGTACCGGTGTGGCGGCTGCCGGACGTGGCGGCGCCGGTGCTGTTCGGCGCCGCGCAGGGCCGGGTCGCGCTCGTCGCCGGTGCGGTGGCCGTCCTCGTCGCCGTCACCGCCAGCGCGGTGCGCACCGCCGGGGCGACGGCCGGGCTCCTGGCCGCGACGCTGGTCGCACTGGCGGCACCGGCCTTCGCCGGGCACTCCGCCGGCGAAGGCAACCATCAGGTCGCCGTGTCGTCGCTGGTGATCCACGTCGTCGCCGGGACGGTGTGGGCCGGCGCCCTGATCGGGTTGCTCGCGACCGGCCGGGCCCGGCCCGAGTCGATGGCCCGGGCGGCGCGGCGGTGCTCGGCGGTGGCGGCGACGTGCATGATCGCGGTCGCCGGGTCGGGCGTGCTCGCGGGCGGCGCGCGGCTCGGTTCGCTGTCGGCGCTGACCTCCTCGGCGTACGGTGCCCTGCTGATCGCGAAGGCGTGTGCGCTGCTCGGCCTCGCGGCCGTCGCCTTCCGGCAGCGCCGCCGCGCGCTCCCGGCGGTGGCCGCGGGCCGCCGCGCCGGGCTCATCCGGCTCGCGGTGCTCGAGCTGGTGATCTTCGCGGCGACGTTCGGTATCGCCGCCGGCCTGTCCCGGACGGCCGCCCCGAGCTCCGGTACCGGCGACGACCCGGCCGTCGCGCTGCTCGGCTTCCCCATGCCCGGCCCGCCGACCGCGCGCTCGCTCGTCGCCGGGTGGCTGCCCGAGCCGCTCACGCTGACCGCCGCCGCGGCCGCCGTCGTGCTGTACCTCGGTGCCGTGATCCGGCTGCGGCGGCGCGGCGACGCCTGGCCGGCGTCGTCCACCGCGCTGTGGGTCGGCGGATGGGCCGTGGTCGTCGTGGCCACGAACAGCGGCCTGGCCCGCTACTCGCCGGTCCTGTTCAGCGCGCACATGATCCAGCACATGACCCTGACGATGGTCGCACCGATCATGTTCGTGCTGGCCGCCCCGGTCACCCTGGCCCTGCGCGGGCTGCGGCCGGCCGCCGACCGATCCTGGCCGGGGCCGCGCGAGTGGGTCACCGCCGCTCTGCACAGCCGCCCGGCGCGAGTGCTGACGCACCCGGCGGCGGTGTTCGCGATCTACACCGTGAGCCTCTACGGTATGTACCTGACGGACGTCTACGAGCTGGCGCTGCGCAGCCACCTCGGCCATCTGCTCATGACGGCACATTTCCTGCTCGCCGGGTACCTCTTCTTCTGGGTTCTGGTCGGCACCGACCCCGCCCCGCGCCCGCGCCCCGCCTTCCCGTTGCGGCTGGTCATCCTGCTGATGTTCATGGCGATGCACGCCATCTTCGGCCTCGTCATGATGCAGACCCAGGTCGTCATCGCCGGCGACTGGTACGCGGAGCTTGCCCGGCCCTGGGGCGGCGGCGCGCTCGCCGACCAGAAGACCGGCGGCGGCATCGCCTGGGCGTCGGGCGAGCTGCCCGCCCTGGCCGTCGCGATCGCGCTCGTCGTGCAGTGGTCCCGCTCGGACGCCCGGGCCGCCGCCCGCTACGACCGCGCCGTCGACCGCGCCGAACGCAGCGGCGAAGACAACGCCCACGCCGCGTACAACCGGATGCTCGCTCAGCTCGCCGAGCGCGACCCAGGCCGGCGCTGACCGGACCCGCAGACCTGGAGGAACAAACGAACCGGGTCGTCGCGCAGCGGCAAGAACGCCCGGAGGTGATGTCGGATGCTGGCGGAAGCGGGCGGCGCCGCCGATGAGGGTCATGAACCCTTCCTGCAGCACACGGCCTCCCCTGACCGTCGAGACGCACGAAGGACCATGCTCTGGTTGACGGCTGACCGAAGGCTCGCACTACTACTAAATGACATAGTAGAGTACCGGTGCGCGTCACTTGCCAGGACGGAGAACCTACCGACCGGATCATCAGCGCGAGCCGTTGAACAGTCCGTGCGGTTAAGGACCTACAACGCCGCGTATCGCAAACCATCCGGACGTTGTTCGTGAGGCGACGGATCACCCACCACAATCAGACGGGATGGGCATGTCTACCCAGCATGGGGACCGAGACCGCACACCGAGGGCCAAGGCCGCCGACGGCTCCTCCGCCGGCAAGACCGTCCGCGGCAAGGCGCCGCAACCCAATGCCAAACGGGCCGGGACCAAATCTGCACTCAAGGCCGGGATGCGACCGCACGGCAAGGGTGGTGGTCGTCCCCATCGACGGGTCGCCCCAGTCAAGATCAACGAAGGCCGGAACTGGATGCCGATCGCGTTGTTCACGGTTGTCGTGCTCGTCGCGACGTCCATCATCGGGTACGCCGGCTGGTCGGTCTACGAGAACGGTCTCAGCTGGTCGGACCGCGCCAAGCGGATCGACGGCATCGTGAACTGGCGCGAGGAGAATCCGAACGTGCTCGCCGCCGACCATAAATCCGGCGTCATCGACTACTCCGCAATGCCGATGAAGCCCCCGGCCGGCGGCAACCACAACGCCAACTGGCAACGCTGCCAAGGCGATGTCTACAGCGCGGCGATCGCCACCGAACATGCGATCCACAGCATGGAGCACGGCGCCGCCTGGATCACCTACCAGCCAGGACTACCGAAGGATCAGGTGGACGTCCTGGCCGGCCTCGTCCGTGGCAATGACTATCGCCTGATGAGCCCGTACGAGGGCCAGGACACTCCGATCTCCCTGCAGGCCTGGGGCTACCAACTGAAAGTCGACAACGCCCGCGACGCCCGGATCGCCACGTTCCTCAGCACGCTCGCCCCCCAGGCAGCCAAAGAGCAGGGGGCCACCTGCTCCAGCGGCGCGATCATCACGGAGACCGGCACCACCCCGCGCGACCTGCCCCCACCGCAACAACCGCAACCGGGCGCCGGCCAGCCGGGCGGCGTCGACCCAGACGGCGGCAATCACGGAGGCTGACCGGCCCGAGTCGGTCCCTTACTCGGCCGCCGATTGGCGGCGCACCAGCAGGCTCCGCATGGACGTTTGTGTGGGCGCGGCCACCTCGGCCCCGAGGAACTGTTGGCGCGGATCTTGGCGGGTAGTCGGACCGGTCCGTCGGCGGTCTTGACGGTGCGGATCCGGCTGACGCGGTCCCGCAACGTGTGGGCCTGGCCGAGCCGGCCGCCGGCGAGGATGCGCTCGGCAACGCGCGGCGGCTGTTGAGGGCTGCCCCAGCACCCATGGCCCCAGTCTGCAGTGATCGATCGCGAGCAACGTCTCGGTTAATCCGTTTCTTGAACGTTTGCCGGGGTAGGTGAGACCCGCTCAAGCACCGGCGACAGGCTGCGGGCAGTCCGGGCCGCACTGTCCACAATGGACATGACCCGTCCCGCGCCGTACCAGGTCGCCGGATGACCTGAGGGATACCGGCGGCTCGGTTGCCCTCGGACGACAACGTTCTTCCAGCAATTGGGCGGTTCACTTGTGGGTCCTGCACGTGAATTGGGGCATACCCGCAGCGGAGAGCGCTGCGGGAGGCGTCCGGTGAAGCACCTGACCCTGATCGCCGCCGGCTCGGCGTTCCTCGCCGCGCTGCCGCTGATCAACGTCTTCGAGCGGTACACCTGGGCGGTCCGGTCGTTCCTGGTGCTGGCCGTCATGTGCGGGGTGGCTGTGCTCATGCGCAGCCTGCGCGCACCGAGCTGGGCACCGACCGTCGCGATGGCGGTCTCCGGGCTCTTCACGCTGACCTGGCTCTTCCCCAGCAAGCAGGAGTTCCTCGGTATCCTGCCGTCACCCGGAACCATCTCGTACTTCGGCTCACTCCTGCGCACCGCGTCCATCGAGATGACCGAGTTCGCCGCACCCGTCGGCGACCGGGAGGGCTTCCTCTTCCTCGCCACACTCGGCGTCGCCGTGGTCGGGATCATGGTCGACTTGTCCGCGGTGGTCCTGCGCTGCCCGGCATTTGGCGGCCTGCCGATGCTCGCGATCTACTCGGTGCCGGTCACGGTCACCACCGAGAGCACCAGCT